>DASQTE010000197.1:0-18149 GCA_035642035.1 Blastococcus sp. | reverse complement strand
CGACGAGCTCGCCGCCGCCGGTGCGCTGGTCGTGACCACCCGCGAGGCGCACGGCATCCGGCCTGCGGCCCGGCTGACCGCGATGGACCTGCTCCCGTTGTGGGAGGAGGGTCAGACCGCGTTCGTCTGCGGGTCCGCGGGGTTCGCCGAGGCGGCCAGTCAGCTGCTCGTGGGCATGGGGTTTCCCCCGCCCCAGGTCCGGGTGGAGCGCTTCGGGCCCAGCGGCGGCCCCGCCTGACCGGCGGAGCCGCTCACCTGCCGACGCCGGCCGCCTCGCCCAGCGCCGCGCACGCCTCCCGCTCGACGACCAGGACCTCGGCCGCCAGCTCGGCGACGCCGTCGAGCTGGGCGGCGCGGTCGCCGTCGGAGATGTCGACGGCGGCCAGGAAGTCCCGCTGCTCCTGGGCCAGGGCGCTCAGCCCGGCCGTCGCCGAGAGCCCGCCGTCGAGCACCAGCTCGAGGCGGCGTTCCACCAGTCGGCGGTAGGGCGCCATCGGCCCGGAGGTCGCGAGGTCGGCGACGGCGGCCCAGAGCTCGCCCGCCCGGGCGTAGCCGGCGGCGGCCTCCCGGGCCGCGTCGCTCCCGAGGAGGTCGGCCGCCCGGTCGAGGAAGTCGGCGTAGAGCGGGCGCATGGCGCCGGGGGAGGAGTACTCGGTGGTCAGGCAGTCGTAGAGCCGGTGCATCGCCGACGCGTGCGCCGCGGGGCCGTCGAAGGTGCGCCACCAGCCGCTCCTCGAGCGGCGGTCGGCGACCGCGTCGGCCCACTTGGCCATCCCGCGCAGCCCGAAGTTGCCGGCGAAGTTGTTCGGCATGACGTCCTCGGTGAGGTCGTGCACGGTGATCGAGAGAGCAGCGCGGACCGCGCCGGTCAGATCCACCGGGGCGCCGGCCGGGTCGACGACGAGCATGCGGTGCCGGCTCTTCCGGTGCGTCGCGCGAGCCGCCGCGAACAGGTCCACGGGCACCGGGTCGGGCTCGAGGCGCTCGTCGTCGAGCAGGACGGCGTCCCCGCGGCGGCCCACGACCGCGACCTCGTACGGATCGGCGCCGGCGAAGGGGTCGACGCACTCGGAGCTGCCGAGCGCCGACCGGACGAGGGTGCAGATCGCGGGGCGCCCGTCGGCCAGGACGGCGTCGAGACCGCGAGCAGCCTTCGCCGCGCTGGTCGTCTGCTCGACCCGGTGCGGGATGCCGGCGCGCTCGAGGGCTCCCGGCAGGAACGGCCGCGGGTGGATCCTCGGCACGATCGTCATCGTCGAGGGGGCGCCGGCGTAGGAGAACGAGAAGTACATGAAGCCCACGCCGCCGGCCAGCCCGGCGACCATCGGCTCGTCCAGCGGCAGGCCGTCGTGCGCCGACGTCACGCCGGCGGCCTCCAGCACGTGGGTGAGCAGGGCGCTGTCGTGGTGCCGGCCACCGCCGAACGTCCGGTAGCCGGGCACGACGTCCGCATGCGGGCGGTGCTCCCCGGTCAGGTGGCGGCGCGCGGTCGTGTAGCGCTCACCGGTGCGGGCCATGCGGGCCCGGACGGCTGCCTTCAGGTGCTTCTGGCTGGTCATGGGGACTCCTCCGGCGGCTGCGGGTCCCGACCCCACGCGTCGCCGGACCCCGCCGCGACGAAGAAGACGTGTCTGCCGGCCAGAGCACCCCGAGGACCTGATCCCCTCTGCCCTCGCGCGGCCGGTGGCGTGGGCAACCGGTCAGAGGGTGCGGCGTGGGGTTCGCCGGTCCGGACCCTATCGAACCGGGCTCCGGGCGTCAGCGGCTGCCGTCCGGGGGCGCGCCTGCCGCGGTCGACGGCCACCGGTCCGCCATGCTGGCCGCGTGATCGAGCTCGACGGGCTGACCAAGCAGTACCGCTCGCGGGTCGCCGTCGACGACCTCACCGTCACCGTCGAGCCGGGTCGCGTCACCGGCTTCCTCGGGCCCAACGGCTCGGGCAAGACCACCACGATGCGCTGCGTCCTCGGGCTCACCCGCCCGACGGCCGGGACGGCGCACGTCCTCGGCCGCCCCTACCGGGAGCTGGCCCGGCCGATGCGCCGGGTCGGTGCCCTCATCGACCCCCGCGCACGCCATCCGGGGCGCACCGCGCACGCGCACCTGCTCGCGCTCGCGCAGAGCAACGCCCTGCCCCGGCACCGCGTGGACGACGTCATCGAGATGGTCGGCCTCGAGTCGGTGGCCCACGACCGGGTGCGGGGATTCTCCCTGGGCATGGGGCAGCGGCTCGGCATCGCCGCCGCGCTGCTCGGCGACCCCGACGTGCTGCTCCTCGACGAGCCGGTCAACGGCCTGGACCCCGAGGGCATCCGCTGGGTGCGGGAGCTGCTGCGCGACCTCGCCGACGAGGGACGGACGGTGCTGGTCTCCAGCCACCTGATGAGCGAGATGGAGGACACCGCCGACCACCTCGTCGTGCTCGGCCGCGGCCGGCTGCTGGCCGACCTCCCGATGGACGAGCTCCTGGGCGCCCACGCGGCGGTCCGCGTCAGAAGCCCGCAGGCGCCGCTGCTCGCCGCCGCCCTGCAGCGGGCCGGTGCAACGGTGCGGCTGCAGGGCGACGGGTCGCTCCGGGTGGACGGGCTGGACACGGCCGACGTCGGCGACGTCGCCTTCGAGATCGGCGTCCGGGTGCACGAGCTCAGCCGCGTCACCGCGTCGCTGGAGGCCGCCTACCTGGCCCTCACCGGCGACGACGTGGAGTACCGGGCGGCCGTCCCGTGAGCCGCGGCGTCCCCTTCGGGGCCCTGCTGCGCAGCGAGTGGACCAAGCTCCGCTCGGTCCGCTCGACCTGGTGGTGCACCTGCCTGTACCTGCTGACCGTCGGCGGCTCGGGGTGGCTGGCCGCCGCGAGCACCGACTCCTCGGCGCGGGCCGCGATCGCCGTGCAGACCGCGCTCACCGGCTTCGGGATCGGCCAGCTGGTGCTCGTCGTCCTCGGGGTGCTGGCGGTGACCACGGAGTTCGCCTCCGGCAGCGTGCTGGTCTCGCTGACCGCGGTGCCCCGCCGGACCCGGTTGCTGGTCGCCAAGACCGTCGTCGTCACGGCCTGGTGCCTGCTGCTCAGCGCCGTCCTCGCGGTCGTCTGCGCGCTGGCCGCGCGCACCCTGACCGCCGTCCCCGGTGGCGTGCAGCCGGCCGACCCCGAGGTGCTGCGGATCCTCGGCCTGCAGGTCGCCGCCGCGGGACTGGTCGGCGTCCTGTCCGTCGCCCTGGGGGCGGTGCTGCGCTCGACCGCCGGGGCGGTCGGGCTGGGCACGGCACTGGTCTTCGTCCTGCCACCGGCGCTCGCGCTGGCGGGCGGGGCGGTCGCCTCGCGGGTGTCGCAGGGACTGCCCGCGCTCCGGGTGGGGGAGGACGCCTTCCTCGCCGTCGGCACCACCTGGCCGGTGGGGATGGGAATCCTCGTGGCCTGGGCGGCCGCCACCTGGATCGCCGGCGCCGCGCTCCTCGAGCGGCGGGACGTCTAGCCGCGAGCGGCGCGGCGGATCGCGGTCACGTACCGGTCGGTGGCCAGGCGCTGGAGGACCAGGCTGACCGGGCCGGCGAGGCGGGCCATGGGCGAGGCCAGCCGGAAGAACACCCGGATGTCGTAGACCACGTCCCCTCCGGGCGTGAACCGGACGAGGAAGCACTCCTCACCGCTCTCCGGGTGGCCGGGCAGGCTGCCGTAGGCGAACCCGCGCTCGTCGCCGTCGGTCCGTCCCCACACCACGCGGCAGGGGATGTCGTAGCCGAGGCGGGGGAGCCCAGCGGTGAGCACGACGACCGTGCCCGGTTCGCTGCTCGGACCGGTCGCCCGCACGCGTAGCCCGGCGCCGCGCTGCGCGCGCCAGTCGAGGACGGCGGCGGCCGCGCGCTCGAAGTCCGCCCGGCCCGTGCCGACGACGGCGCCGCGGTGCGCCCCGCGGAAGCCGTCGGGCACCGCGCCCGAGCGCGCCTGGCCGACCGCGTCGTAGGTGAGGGGCGCGTCGAGCAGGTCGGCGGGGTCGGTGGCCCTGAGCAGCCCCATCAGGAGGCTCCGGCGCCGGTCACGTGCACAGTCTGGCGTCGCCGCGGGTAGAGGCGCCCGGTGGACCCCCGGGGAGCGGCACTGGTCGTCGGCGCGAGCAGCGACATCGGCGCCGCGGTGGCCCGCGGGCTCACGGCCGACGGCTTCGACTGCCTGCTCTGGGGCCGGGACCGCGACCGGCTGGCCGCCGTCGGACCGCGGTGGGACGTCGTGGACCTCCGCTCGCCCGCCGACGTCCGGGCCGGGCTCGACCGGCTGCCCGGCCGGCTCTCCGCCGTCGTCTACGCCGCGGGACTGTTCGACTGGGCGCCGGCCGACGCGGGCGCCCCCGACGTCTGGGACGAACTGGTCGCGGTCAACCTCACCGCCGCCATGCGGGTGACCCGCGGCGTGCTGCCGGCGCTGCTCGCCGCCGCGCCGTCGTCCCTCGTGCTGCTGGGGTCCGGGGCCGCCCGCACGGCCTTTCCGGGGAACCCTGCCTACGTCGCCAGCAAGCACGGGCTCGCGGGGTTCGCCCGGTCGGTGTTCCTGGACGTCCGCGACCGGGACGTCGCGGTCACGCTGCTGTCCCCGGGCCTGGTGGCCGCCGGGGCGGGCCTGCGCGCACCCGGCGTCCGGGCCGGGGAACTGCTCCAGCCGGACGACGTCGCCGCCGCCGTGCGGTGGGTGGTCGGCACGCCGGCGCACGTCTGCCCCGTGGAGATCGAGCTGCAACCGCAGCGCTCGCCCGCGCCGCCGGGCGACGGCCCGGCCACCGGCTAGGTTGTCGGCACTGTGCTGCCCGCCGTCACCGCCACCCGCTACGTCACCCCGCTGCGCGAGGGTGGCTCGCTGCCGGGGCTCATGGAGGCCGACGACCTCGGCACCTACGTGGTGAAGTGGCGGGCCGCCGGGCAGGGCGTGAAGGTGCTCGTCGCGGAGGTCGTCTGCGCCGAGCTGGCCCGCGGCCTGGACCTGCCGGTGCCCGCGCTGGTGACCGTCGACGTCGTCCCCGAGCTGGCGGTCGGCGAACCCGACCACGAGGTGCAGGAGCTGCTGCAGCGCTCCGCCGGCCGCAACCTCGGGCTGGACTACCTGCCCGGGGCGCTCGACTTCGAGGCGGGGGCCGACGGCGTCGACCCCGGGCTGGCCGGCCGGGTCCTCTGGTTCGACGCGCTGATCGGCAACGTCGACCGGTCCTGGCGCAACCCCAACATGCTGTTCTGGCACGGGCGCCTCCAGCTGATCGACCACGGCGCCGCGCTGACGTTCCACCACCACTGGCCCGGGGCCGAGGCCGCGGTCGGCCGCCCCTACGACGCGTCGGCGCACGCGCTGCTGGAGTGCGAGCCCCGGGTTCCGGCCGCGGACGCGGCGCTGGCCGGCCGGGTGACCCGGCCGCTGCTGGAGAACGTGCTGGCCCAGGTGCCCGACGAGTGGCTGGAGGAGGAGCCGGACGCCCTCCGGACGCGCTACGTCGACCAGATCCTGGCCCGGCTCGCGGCGCGCGACGCTTGGCTGCCGGGCCTGGTCGCGGCCGCTGAGTCGGGTGGTGGCGCGCGTCGCCGCGCGCCCCGGGGCGAGAACCGGCCGGCCTGGCTGGGCCCGCCTCCGCCGGAAGGGGTCACCCAGCGATGAGCGGCACGAGGGACACCTTCGAGTACGCCGTCCTGCGCGTCGTCCCGCGGGTCGAGCGGGGGGAGGCGCTCAACGCCGGCGTGCTCGTGTACTGCCGCCAGCGGGACTACCTGGGGTCGCGGGTGCACCTCGACGTCGACCGGCTGCGCGCCCTCGACCCGACCGCGGACGCCGAGGCGATCGACCGGGCGCTCCGGGCGGCGACCGACGTGTGCGCCGCCGCCCCGGGGGCCGGCGCCGCCGGCCGCGAGGCCCTTGGCTCGCGGTTCCGCTGGCTCACCGCGCCACGCAGCACCGTCATCCAGCCGGGGCCGGTGCACACCGGGCTGACCGACGATCCCGACGCGGAGGCCGACCGGCTGCTGCGCCTGCTGGTCCTGCCCGTCGAGGGCTGAGCGTCCTGTCGGTGACGGGGTGTACGACTCCCGTCATGACGATCTACGCGGTGGCCGTCAGCGCCACGGATCTTCCGCGGGCACGGGCCTTCTACGAGCTGCTCGGCTTCCGGTTCCCCGAGACGGGGGCCGACGACCCGCACCTGGAGGCGGAGGACGACTCCGGCGTCCGGCTGATGATCGACTCCGCGTCGCTCCTCACCGACCTCTACGGCGAGCCGCCCCGGCCTGGCACCGTCGCGGGTTTCGCGATGCGGGTGAGCGCGCCGGCGGCCGTCGACGAGACGGTCGACCGCATCCGGTCGGCCGGGCACGCCGTCGTCAAGGAGCCCTACGACGCACCCTGGGGCCAGCGCTACGCGACGGTCGCCGATCCCGACGGGTACCGGGTCGACGTCTTCTCGCCGACGTCCGGCTGACCAGGCCCGTCGCGGCCGCCGGAGTCAGTCCGGGAGCAGGGCGTCGATGCGCCTCGCGAGCTCCAGGTCGAGTTCGGTGACGCCGCCTGCCGAGTGGGTGACCACCGCGAGGTGCAGGGTCCGCCAGCGCAGGTCGATGTCGGGGTGGTGGTCCATCTCCTCGGCGACGTCGGCGATGGCGACGATCGCGGCGACGGCCTCCCGGAAGCCGGGCAGCTCGACGGAGCGGTGGATGCCGTCCCCGTCGCCGGTCCAGTGCGGCAGGCCACCGAGGGCGGCGGCGATCTCGTCGGGGGTCAGGCGCGGCGGCCGGGGCATGTGCCCATCCTGCCGCCGGTCAGCTCAGGTGTGGAGGCCGCACTCGATCTTGTTCTGGCCCGCCCAGCGGCCGGCGCGCGCGTCCTCGCCCGGCGCGACCGGACGGGTGCAGGGCTCGCAGCCGATCGAGCCGTAGCCGAACTCGAACAGCGGGTTGACCGGGATCCGGTGCTCGGCGACGTAGGCGTCGACGACGTCCTGGGTCCAGGCGGCGATCGGGTTCACCTTGACCATGCCGCGCTTGGCGTCCCAGTCGACCAGCTTCGTGCCCGTGCGGGTCGGCGACTCGTCGCGGCGGATCCCCGAGCCCCAGGCCGCGAAGCCGGCCAGGGCCTGCGCCAGCGGCTTGACCTTGCGCAGCGAGCAGCAGAGGTCCGGGTCGCGGTCGTGCAGCTTCGGCCCGAAGGAGCGGTCCTGCTCGGCCACGGTCTGCGGCGGGGTGACGTTCACCAGCGTGATGGGCAGGACGGAGCTGATCCAGTCACGGGTGCCGATGGTCTCGGCGAAGTGGTAGCCGGTGTCGAGGAAGACGACGTTCACGCCCGGGATGACCCGGCTGGCGAGGTGGGCGAGCAGCCCGTCGGCCATGGACGACGTGACCGCGAACTCCGCGCCGAAGGTGTCGCCGGCCCAGCGGAGGACGGCGAGCGCCTGCTCCACCGGGTCGGCGATGCCCTCGAACCGTGCATCGGCGGCCGCGGCGAACTCCGGGGTGGCGGGGGTCGGCCGGATGGCGATGGTCACTCCGTCACTCCCGTCGCGATGAGGCGGACCGAGAAGGCCCGCAGGCAGGCGCCGCAGCGCCAGGCGTCGGAGCTCTCCCCGTGCGGGGTCAGCTCCTCGTCGCCGCAGTACGGGCAGTGGAACACCGGCAGCTGCCGTGCCCTTCCCGCGACCGGCTCGTCACTCACAGCAGCCAGTCCTCGTCGGCGCGCGCGACGTAGTGCGCGAACGACTCGCCGTCCGTGCGGCGTTCGACGAAACCCCGGAGCACGCGCTCGCAGTAGTCGGCCGTCTCCGCCTTCGTCACCTTGTGACCGCGGAACTTGCGGCCGAACGTCGCCTCGACGCCGAGGTGCCCGCCGAGGTGAACCTGGAAGCCCTCGACCATCTCGCCGTTCGCGTCTCGGACCATCGAGCCCTTGAAGCCGATGTCGGCGGTCTGGAACCGGGCGCAGCTGTTCGGGCAGCCGTTGACGTTGATGCCGATCGGCACGTCGAAGTCGGGGAGCCGCTTCTCGAGCTCCGCGTAGAGGTCCTGCGCGTGCTGCTTGGTCTCGACGATCGCCAGCTTGCAGAACTCGATACCGGTGCAGGCCATGGTGCCGCGGCGGAAGGCGCTCGGCCGGACCTGCAGGTCGTGCGCGGCGAGCGCGGCGACGAGGTCCTCCACCTTCTCGTCCGGGACGTCGAGGATGACCAGCTTCTGCTGCGTCGTCGTCCGGATGCGCCCGGCGCCGTACTCGTCGGCGAGGTCGGCGATGCGGGAGAGCAGGCTGCCGCTGATCCGGCCGGTGCGCAGCGCGAAGCCGACCGCGTTGGCGCCGTCCTTCTGCCGGGCCACGCCGACGTGGTCGCGCTGGTCGTGCTTGGCAGGCGCGGGCGGGGGACCGTCGGGGAGCGCCTCGTGCAGGTACTCGTCCTGCAGCACCTGGCGGAACTTCTCCGGGCCCCAGTCGGCCACGAGGAACTTGATCCGGGCGCGGTTGCGCTGCCGCCGGTAGCCGTAGTCGCGGAAGACCGAGGTGCATGCCGCCCAGACGTCGCTCACCTGGTCGGGCCGGACGAAGACGCCGAGCCGCTGGGCGAACATCGGGTTGGTCGACAGCCCGCCGCCCACCCAGAGGTCGTAGCCGGCCTCGCCGTCGGCGTTCACGACGCCGACGAAGGAGACGTCGTCGATCTCGGGCTCGGTGCAGTGGTCGACGCACCCCGACATCGACGTCTTCCACTTGCGCGGCAGGTTGCTGAACTCGGGGCTGCCGATGTACTTCTCGACCGTCTCCGCGAGCACCTCGCTGGCGTCGAGCACCTCGTCCTCGAGGATCCCGGCCAGCGGGCAGCCGAGCATCACGCGCGGGACGTCGCCGCAGGCCTCGGTGGTCGACAGGCCGACCGACTCGAGCCGCCGCCAGATCTCGGGCACGTCCTCGATGCGGATCCAGTGGTACTGCACGTTCTGCCGGTCGGTCACGTCGGCGACGTCGCGACCGAACTCCGTGCTGATGCCCCCGATGACGCGCAGCGCGTCACTGGTGAGCTGCCCGCCGTCGATGCGCACCCGCATCATGAAGTAGGAGTCCTCGAGCTCCTCCGGCTCCAGGACGGCCGTCTTCCCGCCCGGGATGCCCGGGGCGCGCTGGGTGTACAGCCCCATCCAGCGCATCCGCCCCCGGAGGTCGCCGGGGTCGATCGCGTCGAAGCCGGCCTTCGAGTAGATGTCGAGGATGCGCTGGCGCACCTCGAGGCCGTCGGAGTCCTTCTTCATCCGCTCGTTGGGGTTGAGCGGCTCCCGGTAGCCGAGGGCCCACTGGCCCTGCCCACGCTGCGGGCGGCTGCTGGTGCGGGGGGTTGTCACGCTGGAGCTTCTTCCTGCGCTCACCACCGCCCGCCACGACCGGCAGGAGAAGTGGGGCGCTGCAGATCGGGTGCGCAGGGCTGCGCGGGAACCGGTGTCAGCGCAGAGGGCGACACGCGGCGCTGGAGACGAGCGCCAGATCGATGTGCAGACGCGCGACGAGGAAGCTGCCGCGGTCCGTCATGCCGACGATCCTCCCATATCTCGACCGGACAGGTGTGTGAGTCAGCCGACGGGATTCATCGCAGCCCGGATGCGGGCCACGGACTCCTCGAGCGCGGTCACCGAGGTGTCGATGGTCAGCTCCGCCCGGGACGGCGGCTCGTACGGGTCGCTGACCCCGGTGAACACGGGGATCTCGCCCGCCCGCGCCTTCGCGTACAGCCCCTTGACGTCGCGCTGCTCGCACACCTCCAGCGGTGTGGCCAGGTGCACCAGCACGAACCGGCCGTGCAACTCGACCAGGGCCCGGGCGTCCTCGCGGGCGGCGTCGTAGGGCGCGATCGCCGCGACGACGACGGTGCCGCCGTGCTTCACCACCTCGCCGGCGACCCAGCCGATGCGGCGGATGTTGAGGTCGCGGTGCTCCTTGGAGAAGTCCAGCTCGCTGGAGAGGTGCGTCCGGACGACGTCGCCGTCCAGGACGGTGACCGTCCGGCCCTCGGCCTCGAGCTGGGCGACGAGGGCGTCCGCGATCGTGGACTTGCCCGCTCCGGAGAGGCCGGTGAGGAACACGGTGACGCCGGGGGCCTGCGGTCGCGACATGGCGTCGAGTGTCCCGGAGCCGGTACGGGAGGCGGTCCGGTGGGTCCGGGTCAGACGCCGGGGGCGTCGCCGAACGAGCGCCAGGCGTCCTCGAGGGCGACCAGATCGGCCGCGTGCTCGGGCAGCTTCCCGGCCACGACGTCGGCCAGCGTGACCCCCTCGAGCACCCGCCGGTAGCCCGCGCGGGCGGCGACCCAGACCGTGGCCAGCGTGCCGGCCGACCCCGGGTACTCGACGTCCTCGGGGCGCTTGCCGTGCACCTCGGCGAGGAAGCCCTGCTCGACCCGCATCACGCGGGCGATGGAGATCTCCGACGGGGGCAGGGCCAGGCGGTAGCCGCCCTCGCGGCCGCGCTGGCTGTTGACCAGCCGCGCGTGCTGGAGGTCGCTGAGGATGGTCTGGAGGAAGCGCGACGGGATGCCCTGCGCCGTGGCGATGCGGTCGGCGGTCAGCGCCTCGGGAGCCACGGCGGCCAGTTCGAGGGCTGCGCGGACGGCGTAGTCCACGCGGGCGGTGATGCGCACTGTGCTCCTTCTCCCGACTCCCCGCGGCGGCTCTGCCCCGAGGTCCTGCCGGACCCATCCTGCCTGCTCTGGGAGGGTGGGGCCGTGTTCCAGCTGCGTTTCACCACCTTGGTGGAGGCGCCCCTCACCGTCGCGTTCGACGTCGCGCGGGCGCTCGGGCGCCCGTGGGGGAGCCCGCTCGAGGAGGTCGTCTCCGTCCGCCTGTCGCGGGACGTCCACACCGCCGCGGTCGGCCGTGGCTGGGTGACCCACTCGCGGCGGTTCACGGCCACCGGTGCCGGCACCCGCGTCGACGAGCAGGTCGACTGGGAGACCGGGCTGCCCGGGGTGCTCGGCGGACCGGTCGACCGGCTGGTGGTGCGCCGGCGCGTCGTCCGCGCGATGCGGTCGCACCTCGACGCCTACGCCGCGGCCGCCGAGCGCCGCGCGCAGGACGTCCTGCAGGTGGTCGGGGCGGCCATCGTCGACGACGGCCGGGTGCTCGTTGCCCGGCGCTCGGGCGGTCCCTACGACGGGCTGTGGGAGTTCCCCGGCGGAAAGGTGGAGCCCGGGGAGTCCGACCTGTCGGCGCTGGTCCGGGAGTGCGCCGAGGAGCTGGGAGTGGGGATCGTGCCCGGGTCGTTCGTGGGCGAGGTCCTCCTCGACGGCGTGGTCGGCGGCGGCGCGCCCGGCAGCTCCACGTTGCGGCTGTGGGCGGCCCGCCTGGAGCGCGGGGAACCGGTCGCGCACGAGCACGCCGAGCTGCGCTGGATGGACGCGGGAGCGCTCGAGGACCTGGAGTGGATCCCGGCCGACCGCCCCCTCCTCCCGGCCGTCCGCACCCTGCTGCCCGGCCGCTGACCCGGGGCGGAGACGACGACGGACGCCGCGCTCCCGGGGGAGCGGCGGCGTCCGTCGTCGTGGGCCCTCGCGGGGAGGGCGCCACCCGCCTTACTTCTTGAAGGCGTCCTTGACCTTCTCGCCCGCCTGCTTGAGGTTGCCCTTCGTCTGTTCCTTCTTGCCCTCGGCCTGGAGGTCGCGGTTGTCGGTGGCGTCACCGACGGCTTCCTTGCCCTTGCCGGAGACCTCTTCGATCTTGTTCGTCAGCTTGTCCGTGCCGCTCATGGTTCCGCACCCCTCTGCTCGATGTCCGTACCGGGGAATGCGGTACCCCGTTCCGGCCGGACCTGAACCTGCGCAGGTCCGTCCGCCGCAAGGCATCCGGTGAAGTGCCCGAATGGGCGGAAAGTCGTGCCCGTCGACGGGGGCTGACGGTGTCGAAGTTACGGTTGGGGAGCAGATCGTGAGCCCAGGTCACAACTCGATGACGTCCGTGGACACCCTCTCCAGGGCGTGCCTAGGGTCCACCCGTCGTACTGGGGAGGTCCTCCCTCCCCGGTGCGTTTCGCTCGTGACCAATCAGTCGTCCGACGGCCCTACCGCGCCGTGGACCGACCTGTCCGTTCCCCCCGCATCTGCGGGACGAGGGAGGCCTTGCACGTGAAGTTGAGCAAGCGGAGTAGTTCGCTCGTCGCGACGGCCATCGCCGCCGCGCTGCTGATGACCGCCTGTGGCGGCAGTGACGACGAGGGCGGCGAGGAGGGTGCCGCCACCGACGGTGGCGGCACCTTCAGCATGTACATCGGTGAGCCCCAGAACCCCCTGGTGCCGGGCAACACCACCGAGAGCGAGGGCGACCAGGTCGTCAACTCCCTCTGGACCGGTCTGGTGACGTACTCGCCGGAGGGTGAGGTCACCTTCGACGGTGTCGCCGAGTCCATCGAGTCCGAGGACAACACCACCTGGACCGTCACGCTCAAGGACGGCTGGACCTTCCACGACGGCTCCCCGGTGAACGCGCAGTCGTTCGTCGACGCGTGGAACTACACCGCGTACAGCCCGAACGCCCAGGGCGGCGCCGGCTACCTGTCGCGCATCGCCGGCTACGAGGACCTGCAGGGCCCCGTCGACGAGGCGACCGGCGAGCCCGCCGGCGAGCCCGCCGCGACCGAGATGAGTGGCCTGTCCGTCGTCGACGACACGACCTTCACCATCACGCTGAGCTCACCCTTCGCCCAGTGGCCCGCGGTCGTCGGGTACAACCCGTTCTACCCGCTGCCCCCGTCCTTCTTCGAGGACCCCGAGGCCTTCGGCTCGCAGCCGATCGGCAACGGCCCGTTCCAGGCCGAGTCGGAGTTCGTCCCGGGTGAGGGCATCACCCTGACCCGGTACGACGACTACGCCGGCGACAACGCGGCGCAGGCCGAGGGTGTCGAGTACCGCGTCTACGCGGAGGTGGGCACCGCCTACACCGACACGCAGGACGGCAACCTCGACATCGTCGACGTCATCCCGCCCGACGCCCTGGTGACGGCCGAGGACGAGTTCGGTGACCGGTTCATCCGCACCGAGTCCTCGCAGATCACGTACATCGGCTTCCCGACGTACGACCAGCGCTACGCCGACCCGCGGGTCCGCCAGGCCATCTCGATGGCCATCGACCGCGAGGCCATCTCGGAGGCCATCTTCGAGGGCACCCGCACGCCGGCCGACTCGTTCATCGCGCCGGTCGTCGAGGGTTACCGCGAGGGCGCCTGCGAGTACTGCGCCCTGGACGTCGAGCGGGCCAACGACCTGCTCGACGAGGCGGGCTTCGACCGCAGCCAGCCGGTCGACCTGTGGTTCAACTCCGGTGCCGGTCACGACGCCTGGATGGAGGCCGTGGGCAACCAGCTGCGCGAGAACCTCGGCGTCGAGTTCGTCCTCCAGGGCAACCTCGACTTCGCGGAGTACCTGCCGCTGGGCGAGAGCCAGGGCTTCACCGGTCCCTACCGGTACGGCTGGAGCTTCGACTACCCGAGCGCGGACAGCTACCTGACCCCGCTGCTCGTGCCGTCGGCACAGCCGCCGGCGGGTTCGAACTACAGCTTCTACGACAACCCCGAGGTCACGGAGCTGCTGCTCCAGGGTGACCAGGCGTCGACCCCCGAAGAGGCCATCGAGGCCTACCAGGCGGCCGAGGACCTGGTGGTCCAGGACATGCCCATGGCGCCGCTGTTCTTCACCGAGATCCAGTCGGTGCACTCGGAGAACGTCGAGAACGTCACGCTGGACCTGTTCCAGCGGGTTCGCGTCGAGGACGTCACCGTCGTCGGCTGATCCCCGCACCACCGCATCACCCGCCGGGGGCGCTGTCTCGATCGCAGACAGTCGCCCCCGGCGGCGCGCGTGCCACCGGCCGGGGGCACGATGGAGTCCGGCGCGACCGCCGACCGTGGTCGCGCACCTACGGTGCGACCCGCTGATCGCGGTCGCGCACATACCTGAGGGGGAACATGGGCCGCTACGTTGCGCGCCGCCTCTTGCTGACGATCCCGGTTCTGATCGGCGCGTCGTTCCTGATCTTCGCGATGGTCTACGCGCTGCCCGGCGACCCGATCCGCGCGCTGGCCGGTGACCGTCCGCTCTCGCCGGCCGTGGTCGCCCAGCTCCGCGACGACTTCAACCTCAACGACCCGCTCGGTGTCCAGTACCTGAAGTACATCGGGGACCTGTTCCAGGGCGACCTGGGGACGGACTTCAGCGGACGTGCCGTCAAGGACACGATCGCCCGCACGCTGCCCGTGACCGTGAAGCTCACGGCCGTCGCGGTCTTCTTCGAGGTCGTCATCGGCATCGTCGCCGGTGTCCTCGCCGGCATCCGCCGCAACGGGTACTTCGACAACCTGGTGCTCGTCTCGACCACGGTGATCGTGTCCATCCCGATCCTCGTGCTCGCCTTCGTCTCCCAGTTCGTGTTCGGCCTGCAACTGGGCTGGTTCCCGATCGCGGGCACGTCGGAGGGGCTCTACAGCTACATCCTGCCGGGCCTCGTCCTGGCGTCCGGCTCCCTGGCCTACGTGGCCCGGCTGACCCGGACCAGCCTGGCGGAGAACCTGCGTGCCGACTACATCCGGACGGCGCGCGCCAAGGGCCTCCCGCGGCGGACCGTCATCGTGCGGCACACCCTGCGCAACAGCCTGATCCCGGTGATCACCTTCATCGGCGCCGACATCGGGGCCCTGCTCGGTGGCGCGATCGTCACTGAGTCGGTGTTCAACCTGCCCGGCATCGGCCGCGAGGTGTACGACGCCATCCGCCAGCAGGAGGGCGCGGTGGTCGTCGGGATCGTGACCCTGCTGGTCTTCTTCTTCATCTTCTTCAACCTGATCGTCGACGTGCTCTACGCCGTCCTCGACCCGAGGATCCGTTATGACTGAGCGGCAGCAGCAGGACCTCCTCCACGACGAGGTCCAGGCCGGGACGCAGACCGGCCTGGCCAGCCCGTCGGTCGACGTCACCAGCGATCGCCAGAACAGCCTCTGGAGCGACGCCTGGAAGACGCTGAAGCGGAACCCGCTGTTCTGGATCGGCGGGGTCTTCGGGGTGATCTTCACGCTGATGGCGATCGCGCCGCAGTGGTTCGCCCGCGGCGCCGACCCCCGGTCCTGCGACCTGGCCAACTCCCGCGACACGCCGTCGGCGGAGCACTGGTTCGGCTTCGACCAGCAGGGCTGCGACTACCTGGCCAACGTCGTCTACGGGGCCCGCAGCTCGCTGATCATCGGCGTCACCGCCGTGCTCGTGGTGCTGCTCCTGGGCGTCGTCGTCGGGGCGATCGCCGGCTACTTCGGGGGCTTCACCGACGGGCTGCTCGCCCGCATCGCCGACATCTTCTACGGCCTGCCGCTGATCCTCGGCGCGCTCGTGCTGCTGCGCGTCGGGCCCTCGACCGACATCCCGATCATCAACACCCGTGGTCCGGGGGCGGTCGCGCTCGCGCTCGCCCTGTTCGGCTGGATGACCGCAATGCGGCTGGTCCGCTCGCAGGTCATCGCGGTGAAGAGCTCGGACTACGTGGCGGCCGCCCGGGCCATGGGCGCATCCAGCCCACGCATCCTGGTGCGGCACATCCTGCCGAACGCCGTCGCGCCCGTGCTGGTCTACGCGACCATCACCATCGGTGTGCTGATCGCCGCCGAGGCCACGCTGACCTACCTCGGCGTCGGGCTCCAGCGGCCGGCCATCTCCTGGGGGCTGCAGATCGACGCCGGCCAGGACCTGCTGCGCACGGCGCCGCACCTGGTGCTGTTCCCGAGCCTGATCCTGACCCTGACCGTGATGGCCTTCATCATGATGGGCGACGCCCTGCGCGACGCCCTGGACCCGAGGCAGCGCGCATGACAACTCTTCCCAGCTCCGCGTCGTCCGTGCGGGACGGCGGCGCCTCGGCGCCGATCCTCTCGGTGGAGGACCTGTTCGTCGAGTTCCGCACCCGCGAGAACACCGTCAACGCGGTCAACGGCATCAGCTACACCGTGTCGCCGGGAGAGACCCTCGCGATCCTCGGCGAGTCCGGGTCCGGGAAGTCGGTCTCGGCCCAGGCGATCATGGGCATCCTCGACATGCCCCCTGCGGTGATCCCGCAGGGCGAGATCTGGTTCGAGGGCCGCAACCTGCTCACGCTCCCCGAGGAGGAGGGGCGCAAGGTCCGCGGTCCCGGGATCTCGATGATCTTCCAGGACGCGCTCTCGTCGCTGAACCCGGTGTACAGCGTGGGCTTCCAGATCGGCGAGATGTTCCGCGCGCACCGGGGCATGTCGAAGAAGGAGGCCAAGCAGCACGCCGTCGAACTGATGGACCGCGTCCGGATCCCGGCCGCGGCGCAGCGGGTCGACGACTACCCGCACCAGTTCTCCGGCGGCATGCGTCAGCGCGTGATGATCGCCATGGCGATCGCCCTCGACCCGAAGATCCTCATCGCGGACGAGCCCACCACCGCCCTCGACGTCACCGTGCAGGCGCAGGTCATGGACCTGCTCAAGGACCTGCAGCGGGAGACGGGGATGGGGCTGGTGCTCATCACCCACGACCTCGGCGTGGTCAACGAGGTCGCCGACAACGTGGCCGTCATGTACGCCGGGCGGATCGTCGAACGGGGCACCGTCGACGACGTCTTCACCCGACCGGCCCACCCGTACACCGAGGGCCTGATGAACTCGGTGCCGAACGTGGAGGTCAAGGGCGGTCGGCTGCAGCCCATCACGGGCCAGCCCCCGAACCTGTCGAAGATCCCGTCCGGCTGTCCCTTCCACCCACGCTGCGCCCGTCGCCGGCTCGGCGCGGAGGCGCTCCCCGGCCGCGACTGCGCCGGTGACCGGCCGCCGTTGCGCCTGGTCGTCCCCGGCCGCGAGGCCGCGTGCCACTACAGCGAGGAGCTCCTTGGTGTCTGAGCCCACTGGTGCCACCGCCGCCTCGGCGGCCGACGACTCCAATGCCGTCGAGTCGGCCCTCCCGCCGGCGCCCCCGCCCGGGGCGCCGCTGCTCGAGATCAAGGGCCTGAAGAAGCACTTCCCGCTGACCCAGGGCATCGTCTTCAAGCGGACC
Organism: Blastococcus sp.; assembly: GCA_035642035.1. Lineage (GTDB taxonomy): Bacteria > Actinomycetota > Actinomycetes > Mycobacteriales > Geodermatophilaceae > Blastococcus_B. The sequence continues at coordinate 1,113 of DASQTE010000197.1, read as the reverse complement.
ATCGGGCACGTCCGCGCCGTCGACGGCGTCGACCTCACGCTGCGCCGGGGCGAGACCCTCGGCCTGGTGGGGGAGTCCGGTTGCGGCAAGTCCACCGTGTCGAAGCTGCTGGTGGCGCTGGAGAAGCCGACCGACGGCTCGATCCTCTACAAGGGCCGGGACGTCGCGAAGATGGGCGGCCGGGCGCTCAAGCAGTACCGGCGCGAGGTTCAGATCATCTTTCAGGACCCGTACGCCTCGCTGAACCCGCGGATGACCGTCGGCGACATCGTCGCCGAGGGCTGGTCGGTGCACGCGGACATCGCGCCGCGCAAGGGCCGGCTCAAGCGCACCCAGGAGCTGATGGACCGGGTCGGGCTCAACCCCGACTTCGTCAACCGCTACCCGCACCAGTTCTCCGGCGGGCAGCGCCAGCGCATCGGGATCGCCCGTGCACTGGCGCTCCAGCCGGAGATCATCGTCTGCGACGAGCCGGTGTCGGCCCTGGACGTGTCGGTCCAGGCGCAGGTGGTCAACCTGCTCGAGGACCTGCAGGACGACTTCGGGCTGTCCTACCTGTTCATCGCCCACGACCTGTCGGTCGTCCGCCACATCTCCGACCGCGTCGCCGTCATGTACCTGGGCAGCGTGGTCGAGGAGGGCACCGACATGCAGGTGTACGGCTCGCCGTCACACCCCTACACGCAGGCGCTGCTGTCCTCGGTCCCGCTGCACGAGCCGCACCTGCGCGGGCAGAAGGACCGGATCCTGCTCCAGGGCGACGTGCCCAGCCCGGCCAACCCGCCGTCGGGCTGCCGGTTCCGCACCCGCTGCTGGAAGGCGCAGGACATCTGCGCCGTCGAGCCGCCGGCGCTGATCGACCGCGGGCAGGGCCACCCGGCCGCCTGCCACTTCGCCGAGGCCCGCGAGGTCGTCCCCGTCGACGTGGAGTGAGCTCGTCCGCGCCTTCGCACCGTGGTCATCGGCGAGTGGCCGGCCCCGGCGGCCGTGGGGTCAACCGGTTGTTGCAACGCCCTGCTAGCCCAAGGGTGGCGCGATGCCCGGTACACGACTCACCTACGACGAACGCATACAGATAGAGACCCTGTGGAGGGTGGGCCGGTCGATCCCTCA
>DASQTE010000196.1:0-8963 GCA_035642035.1 Blastococcus sp. | reverse complement strand
GTGCCGGCGGCGCAGCCAAGGTCGGCCACCGCTTCGGCACCCCCGGCCAGCAGCCGGCCCGCCCGGCGGTCGGCGAGCACGGGCCGACCGGCCTGCTCGAGCGTGTCGCCGGTGAAGAACAGCCGGTCCGCGTCGTCCCCGAACGTCGGCCGGGCCTTCTGACGCTGCCGCGCGATGCCCCATGCGGGACCGGCGAGCGCCGTCCCGACCTCGGCGCGCAGCCGGCTCAGCGCGGTCACCGCGTCGGTGCCGTCGGCCAGCAGCGCCGCCGCCCGGTCCAGGGCCGCCGCGCCGTCCGGCGTGGCCAGGGCCCGCAGCTGGCGCACCGTCTCGGCGGCCTGCTCCTCGGGGTGCTGGTCCACGGGATCAGCCTGGCGCACGGGCGGTTCCCGCCCGACGTCGCCCACCCCGGGGACCCGGTTGAGCGGCTGGCACTCTCGTGGGTAGAGTGCCAATCGACACGGGCTGGCGCCCGACCCCCGCGACGGCGGGTGCCCGGATCCCGTGCCACAGCATCAGCACCACCGCACCACCATCCACCAGCCGTCCGACACCGAAGGGGGCGTCACCGACGTGACGACCGCTACCAAGGTCAGCATCAAGCCGCTGGAGGACCGGGTCGTGGTCCAGGCCAACGAGGCCGAGACCACCACCGCCTCCGGTCTGGTCATCCCGGACACCGCCAAGGAGAAGCCCCAGGAGGGCACCGTCGTCGCCGTGGGCCCCGGCCGCATCGACGACAACGGCAACCGCGTCCCGCTCGACGTGAACGTGGGCGACGTCGTCATCTACTCCAAGTACGGCGGCACCGAGGTCAAGTACGGCGGCGAGGAGTACCTCGTGCTCTCCGCCCGCGACCTGCTCGCCGTCGTGGAGAAGTAGAAGGACCCCGTCGCCCCCACCCGCTCGCGAGCTCGCGTGCGGGGCCCTGCGACAGGGCCGTTCCAGCACGTCACCAGACCGCCCCGGGCGACCCGAACTCCTCGGGTCCCGGGGCGGTCGTCGTCCCACCCCTGCACTTCCTTCTCGAGAGGTCTGGCATGGCCAAGATCATCAAGTTCAACGAGGACGCCCGGCGCTCCCTCGAGCGCGGCGTCGACAAGCTGGCCGACGCGGTCAAGGTGACGCTCGGCCCGCGCGGCCGGAACGTCGTCATCGACAAGAAGTTCGGCGCCCCCACGATCACCAACGACGGCGTGACCATCGCCCGCGAGATCGAGCTCGACGACCCGTACGAGAACCTCGGCGCCCAGCTGGCCAAGAACGTCGCCACGAAGACCAACGACGTCGCCGGTGACGGCACGACGACGGCGACCGTCCTCGCCCAGGCCCTGGTCCACGAGGGCATGCGCAACGTCGCCGCCGGCGCCAACCCGATGGCGCTCGGCCGGGGCATGCGCGCCGCCGTCGACGCCGTGCAGGCCGCCCTCGACAAGATCGCCATCCCGGTCGACGACCGCAAGGCCATCGCCGGTGTCGCCACCATCTCCGCCCAGGACGCCGAGGTCGGCGAGCTGATCGGCGAGGCGTTCGAGCGGGTCGGCAAGGACGGTGTGATCACCGTCGAGGAGAGCAACTCGATGTCCACCGACCTGGACGTCACCGAGGGCGTCCAGTTCGACAAGGGCTACCTGTCGCCGTACTTCGTCACCGACCAGGAGTCGATGGAGGCCGTCCTCGAGGACGCCCTCGTGCTGCTGGTCAGCGGCAAGGTCGGCGCGCTCGCCGAGCTGCTGCCGCTGCTGGAGAAGGTGCTCTCGACCGGCGGCCGCCCGCTGCTGATCGTGGCCGAGGACGTCGAGGGCGAGGCGCTGTCCACGCTCGTCGTCAACTCCATCCGCAAGACCATCAAGGTCGTCGCGGTGAAGTCGCCGTTCTTCGGGGACCGCCGCAAGGCCTTCATGACCGATCTCGCCGTCGTCACCGGTGGTCAGGTCGTCAGCGAGGACGTCGGTCTGTCCCTGGATTCCGTCGGTCTCGAGGTGCTCGGCACCGCCCGCCGCGTCACCGTCGACAAGGAGACGACCACCATCGTCGACGGCGGCGGCACCTCCGAGGCGATCGGCGACCGCGTCGCGCAGATCCGCCGCGAGATCGAGGCGACCGACTCCGACTGGGACCGCGAGAAGCTCCAGGAGCGCCTCGCCAAGCTCGCCGGCGGCATCGGCGTCATCCGCGTCGGAGCGGCCACCGAGGTGGAGCTCAAGGAGCGCAAGCACCGCATCGAGGACGCCATCGCGGCCACCCGCGCGGCGGTCGAGGAGGGGGTCATCCCCGGCGGCGGCTCGGCGCTGGTGCACACCGCGTCGGCCATCGACGGCCTCGACCTGTCCGGCGACGAGCTGACCGGCGCCCGCGCCGTCCGCTCGGCGCTGGACGCCCCGCTGGTCCGCATCGCCGAGAACGCCGGCTTCGAGGGTCGCGTCGTCGTCAGCAAGGTGCGCGACCTCGGCGCCGGCCAGGGCTTCAACGCCCAGACCGGCGAGTTCGGCGACCTGGCGTCCCAGGGGGTCATCGACCCGGTCAAGGTCACGAAGGCCGCGCTCGGCAACGCCGCCTCCATCGCCGCGATGGTGCTGACCACCGACTCCGCGGTCGTGGAGAAGCCTGCCGAGGAGGAGCACGAGCACGGCGGCGGGCACCACACCCACGGGCACTCGCACGGCGGGCACGGACACTCGCACTGAGCAGCAGCCGCTGATCAACTGCTGCGAACACGAAGAGGGCGGGTCCGGAGGAATCCGGACCCGCCCTCTTCGGCGTGTATGAGGGAGTCAGACCCCGGCGGCGACGGCGACAGCGGTGGCGGGCTCCGCGGCGATCAGCCGGGCCCGCTCCTCCTCGCTCATGCCACCCCAGACCCCGTAGGGCTCGCGGACCGACAGCGCGTGCTTCAGGCAGGCGTCGAGGACCGGGCACCGCGCGCAGACCGCCTTCGCCGCGGTCTGCCGCCGAGCACGAGCAGGACCGCGTTCCCCGTCGGGGTGGAAGAAGAGAGAGGTGTTCTCGCCACGGCAGGCGCCGTGGAGCTGCCAGTCCCACACCTCGGCGACCGGCGTCGGGAGCCTGCGAATGTCGGCCATGTCTCCTCCAAGCTCGGTGAGCCGGAGGGGGCGGTCCGGCTGCAAGGGGCCGGTGCCCTTGCCCCTGCATGGTCAAACACGTCGTGATCGCAACTTTTCGGGCGAATTCGTCGCGCGGTCCTCCGTCCCGGGCCCTCACCCCCCGGGGTGAGGGCGTCTGTCGCAGCCCGTCCGTGTCGATCAAGGTGGGTTCTGGACGCGTCGGTTCCGGAGGTGGATCCACCCCCGACCGAGCCGCGACCAGCGCACAGGCAGTGGCTGCTCGTCCGGAGCCGCGGCCCGCGCGACATCGGCCGGGTGTTCCCTGGCCGGTTCGGGCCCGGCCGCGAGCCGTCCGGGGGGAGCGAGGAGCAAGCCGTGATCGAGGACAGGATTCGTGGGCCGGTCAACGGCGCCACTGTCTGGGTGTACGACGAACGCCGGCGGGTCCGGGACGATGTCGCCTCCCGCCTGGTGGCGCTGCCCTTCGTGGGCCGGGTCGAGGTCGTGGCCGACGCCGCGTCGCTGATGTCCCGGCTGGCGAGCCGGTCGCCCGACGTGCTGATCGTGGGCACCCAGCGGGCGGTCGACACCGGGCTGAGCGCCGCGACGCAGGCGCTGCGCGCCTACCCGGGTCTGCCCGTGCTGGTGCTCGGCGCCCCCGACGACGCCGAGAGCGTCCGTGCCGCCGTCGCCTTCGGTGCCCGCGGCTACCTCCGCTGGGACGCCAGCCCGATCGAGATGGGCCTGGGCCTGTCCCGCGTGGGGCTGCGTGCCGACGGCGGCCGCATCCCGCAGCAGGTGGGAGCCGCTCCGGCGAACGGCCTGCCCGCGTGGAGCGCTGCCGCGCCGCTGGCCGGGTCGGCCCCGACCACGGTGCGCTCGACCGTCCGGGAGGCCGCGCCGCAGGCGAGCCTGTCCATGCGCGAGATGCAGGTGCTCACCGGCATGAGCCAGGGCAAGAGCAACGCCCAGATCGGCCGGGAGCTCTACCTGTCCGAGGACACCATCAAGACGCACGCCCGCCGGCTGTTCCGCAAGCTCGGCGCGAAGGACCGCGCCGAGGCCGTCGCGACGGGGTTCCGCCGCGGCATCATGACCTGAGGTTCGTCCGCACCTGCGCACGAGGGCGGTTCTCCCATCCGGGAGGACCGCCCTCGCGCGTCCGAGGTCAGTCGCCCAGGACCGGGACGTCCCCGACCGGCAGGGCCGCTGCCTGCGCGACGACGTGGTCGACCAGGCCGTAGGCCAGGGCCTCGTCGGGCGTGAACCAGCGGTCGCGGTCGGAGTCCTTCTCGATCTGCGCGACGCTCTGCCCCGAGTGCTGCGACTGCAGGGCGTTGAGCTCGCGCTTGAGGCGGGCGAAGAGCTCGGCCTGGATGGCGATGTCGGACTGCGTGCCGCCGACCCCGGCCGAGGGCTGGTGCATCATGATCCGCGTGTGGGGCAGGGCGAACCGCTTGCCCGGGGTGCCGCAGGTCAGCAGGAACTGGCCCATCGAGGCGGCCATGCCCATGCCGTAGGTGGCGACGTCGCAGTCGATGAACTGCATCGTGTCGTACACGGCCATTCCGGCGCTGACCGAGCCGCCCGGCGAATTGATGTAGAGGTGGATGTCCCGGCTCGGGTCGTCGGCCGAGAGCAGCAGCATCTGCGCGGCGAGCCGGTTGGCGATGACGTCGTCGACCTCGCTGCCGAGGAAGATGATCCGTTCCCCGAGCAGGCGCTCGTAGACGGAGTCCTGCAGGCTCCCGGGCGGTCCGGTCTCGCCCAGCAGGCGGGTGGTCTCGCTGATCGACGCGACGGGGTGCATGGCTCAGACCTCCACGAGCAGGAATTGCCGACGTCGGGAGTCTGGCCGGAATGGCGCGCGAAAGCGCCCAAGAATTGGCTATTGCGCTTTCTGCTGAATTATTGCGCCGGTCGCGAAACGGTGCGCTGGGTCCTTCGTCAGTCGTCGCGGGCGTGGCGGCCGCCGTGCTTGCCGCTGGGCTCCTCCTGCTCGGCCGCCGCGGCCACGCCGTCGGCGTACCCGCTGGCGTAGTCCCAGCTCACGTAGTCGTCCGGGTTCGGGTCGAACGGCGGCTCGTGCCGGCCGGTCTGCCCCTCGTCGAGCAACTGGCGGAGGTTGGCCTGCATCAGCGCCCAGTCGACGTGGTGCTCCTCGTCGCAGTCGGGGCAGTCGACCACGATGCCCTTGATGCCGGTCGGCTCGAGGAGGATGCGGAACACCTCGAGCTCGGCGAGGTCGTCCAGGACTCCGGCACGTTCCTCCATCGTCAGCGGAGGTTGACCAGACGGGTCGGAGGGCCCGAACTCGGGACCGGGGGAGTCGTCGAACGGAGTCACGCCTTCCACGGTAACGGCCGGGCAGGCACAGCACCGCCCCCTTCCACCCTCCGCCTACGATCGGGGGCAACCTCCCGCGCCCGGCGACGTACGCCGACCGCAGTTCGACCCGATCCGCCGAAGGGTGGCCGCGCCCATGCAGCCCGACTCCGTTCCCGAGCTGCCGGCGAAGTTCGCCGCGCTCGGACTCACCTACGACGACGTCCTGCTGATCCCCGGCGCGTCCGACATCGTGCCGACCGAGGTCGACACGAGCAGCCAGGTCACCCGGCGGATCCGGCTCGCCGTGCCGCTGCTCTCCAGCGCCATGGACACCGTCACCGAGGCACGGATGGCGATCGCGATGGCCCGGGTCGGGGGCATGGGCGTGCTGCACCGCAACCTCGCCGCGGAGGACCAGGCCGGCCAGGCCGACCTGGTGAAGCGGTCCGAGGCCGGCATGGTCACCAACCCGGTCACCTGCACGCCCGACAACACCCTCGCCGAGGTCGACGCGCTGTCGGCCCGCTACCGGATCTCCGGTGCGCCCGTGGTCGACGCCGACGGCGTCCTGCTGGGCATCGTGACCAACCGCGACATGCGGTTCGAGACCGACCCGAACCGGCTCGTGCGCGACGTCATGACGCCGATGCCGCTGGTCACCGCCCCCGTCGGCGTCGACGCCGACACCGCGCTGACCCTGCTGTCCAGGCACAAGATCGAGAAGCTGCCGCTGGTGGACGAGGCCGGGCGGCTGCGCGGCCTCATCACCGTCAAGGACTTCGTCAAGCGCGACCAGTTCCCGCTGTCCACCAAGGACGCCGACGGGCGCCTGGTCGTCGGCGCCGCGCTGGGCGTGGGCGACGACGCCTACAAGCGGGCCGGCCTCCTGGTGGACGCGGGGGTCGACGTGCTCGTCGTCGACACCGCGCACGGCCACCAGCGCGCGGTGCTCGACATGGTCACGCGGGTGAAGAAGGACTTCGGCGGCGAGAACGGGGTCGAGGTCGTCGGCGGGAACATCGCCACCCGCGCCGGGGCGCAGGCCCTCGTCGAGGCCGGGGCGGACGCCGTGAAGGTCGGCGTCGGCCCGGGCTCGATCTGCACCACCCGCGTGGTCGCGGGCGTCGGCGTGCCGCAGGTCAGCGCGATCTACGAGGCGTGGCTGGCCGCCGGTCCGGCCGGCGTGCCGGTCATCGCCGACGGCGGGCTGCAGTACTCGGGCGACATCGCCAAGGCACTGGTCGCCGGGGCCGACACCGTGATGATCGGCGGGCTCTTCGCCGGGGTCGAGGAGGCGCCGGGCGAACTGGTCTTCATGAACGGCAAGCAGTACAAGACCTACCGCGGCATGGGCTCGCTCGGCGCGATGCAGAAGCGCGGCAACCAGTCCTTCAGCCGCGACCGGTACTTCGCCGACGACGTGCTCTCCGACGACAAGCTCGTCCCCGAGGGCATCGAGGGCCAGGTGCCCTACCGCGGTGCCCTGTCCGGCGTCGCGCACCAGCTCGTCGGTGGCCTCCGCGCCTCCATGGGCTACGCCGGGGCCGCGACCGTGCGCGACCTCAAGGAGCGCGGCCAGCTGACCCGCATCACGTCCGCCGGCCTGGTCGAGAGCCACCCACATGACATCCAGATGACCGTCGAAGCACCGAACTACCGGGGTCGCTGACATGAGCGTTCGCGACACCGTCGAGATCGGTCTCAACCGCTTCGCCCGGCGGGGCTACGACCTCGACGAGGTCTCGATCGTCCCGTCCCGGCGCACCCGCGACGTCGACGACGTCTCGACCGCCTGGCAGATCGACGCCTTCCGCTTCGACATCCCGCTGGTCACCAGCCCTTCGGACGCCGTGGTCAGCCCGGCGACGGCGATCGCCGTCGGCCAGGCCGGCGGGCTCGGCGTGCTCAACGCCGAGGGGCTCTGGACCCGCTACGAGGACCCGGAGCCGGTCTACCGCAAGCTCCGGGACGCCGCGGGCGCCGGGGCGCCGCCGGTGGCGCTGCTCCAGGACGTCTACTGCGAGCCGGTGAAGCCGGAGCTGATCGCCGAGCGGATCCGCCAGATGCGCGACGCCGGGGCGACGACGGCGGTCCGCGTCTCCCCGCAGCACACCGAGCAGCTCGCCCCCGCGGCGCTGAAGGCCGGGGTCGACCTGCTGGTCATCCAGGGCACCATCGTCTCGGCCGAGCACGTGACGACCCAGGGCGACGCCCTGAACCTCAAGCAGTTCATCGCCGACCTGGACGTGCCGGTGATCGTCGGCGGCGCCGCGAACTACACGACCGCGCTGCACCTGATGCGGACCGGCGCGGCCGGCGTGATCGTGGGCGTGGGGGCCGACAGCTTCTCCACGAGCGACGACGTGCTCGGCATCAGGGTGCCGCTGGCCAGTGCGATCGCCGACGCCGCGGCCGCCCGCCGCGACTACCTCGACGAGACCGGCGGCCGGTACGTGCACGTCATCGCCAACGGGCAGATCGAGACCAGCGGCGCGATCGCCCGCGCGCTGGCCTGCGGGGCCGACGCCGTCCAGCTGGGGGAGTCGTTGCGGATCGCCGCCGAGGCGCCCGCCAGTGGGATCTGGTGGGACTCCGTGGCCGCGCACCCGCGGCTGCCGCGGGGCGGCACGTCCGCGCCCGTGCAGCCGGTCGGGACGCTGGAGCAGGTGCTGCTCGGTCCGGCGGCGGAGTCCGACGGCCGCACGAACCTGTTCGGCGCGCTGGCCCGCACGATGGCGAAGACCGGCTACCGCGACCTCAAGGAGTTCCAGCGGGTGGACCTGGTCATCGGGGGCTCGGCGAGCCGGGGCCAGGCGGGCTGATGGACTTCCCGACCGTCCTCGTCGTCGACTTCGGGGCCCAGTACGCCCAGCTGATCGCCCGGCGGATCCGCGAGGCCGGCGTCTACTCGGAGATCGTCGGCAGCGACGTCCCCGCCGAGGAGATCGTCGCCCGCAAGCCGGCCGCAATCGTGCTGTCGGGTGGGCCGTCCAGCGTCTACGCGCCCGGCGCCCCGCAGGTCGACCCCACGCTGTTCGAGTCCGGCGTCCCGGCGTTCGGGATCTGCTACGGCTTCCAGGCCATGGCGCAGAGCCTCGGCGGGTCCGTCGCGCACACCGGCGACCGCGAGTACGGCGGGACGCCGCTGACCGTGACCACCGGCGGCCGGCTGTTCGGTGAGCTGCCGGTCGAGCAGAACGTGTGGATGAGCCACGGGGACGCCGTCTCGCAGGCCCCGCCCGGGTTCACCGTCACCGCCACCTCGACCGGTGCGCCGGTCGCCGCGTTCGAGGACGTCGACCGCAAGCTCGCCGGCGTCCAGTTCCACCCCGAGGTCCGGCACACCGCCCACGGCCAGACGGTCCTGGAGCACTTCCTCTTCGAGATCGCCGGGCTCGAGCCGACCTGGACGATGGCCAACGTCGTCGAGGAGCAGGTCGAGCGGATCCGCGAGCAGGTCGGCGACGGGCGGGCGCTCTGCGCGCTGTCCGGTGGCGTCGACTCCGCGGTCGCCGCGGCGCTGGTGCAGCGGGCCATCGGCGACCGGCTCACCTGCGTCTACGTCGACCA
>DASQTE010000195.1:0-7490 GCA_035642035.1 Blastococcus sp. | reverse complement strand
CACTCGGGCCAGCCGACCCGATCGATGTCGGTACCCAGCGCCCAGAATGCCGGCCATATTCCCCGCCCGACCGGCATCTGCAGGCGAGCTTCGACCAGACCGTACCGGAAGGAGTACCTGTCCTGGGTGCTGATCCTGGCCGAGGTGTAGTCCCGCGTGATGGAGTCCATTCCCCGAAACCGCTCCGCACGGGCGACGATTCTGAGACGACCACGTCCGTCCTGATGGGCGTTGGCCTTCCGGGGCGTGTAGGACTGTAGCTCACCCTCCCCCCAGGCACCGCCGGTCTCATGGCGCCAGCGACGGCCGTCCACCGGCGAATTCTGCACGCCATTGAACTCATCCGACCAGACCAGGCGCCGGGTCGCCGTGGAGCGTCGCAGGAATGCAACTTCGATCCCGTTGACCTTTGCGTGGTCGATCTTGTTGATGAAACCAAGATCCAGTTGCCCATCGGTCACCGCGGCAGTGAAGCTCACGTGGTAGGCATGGTTCCTTCCGGCAGCCTCGATGATGTCGACGTCGGATGCCTTCACCACGCCTTCCGCGCTGACGTCGAAGACCCGTTGGCGTGGTCTGGAGAATCTTGTCTCCGCGAGATACAGGTTGATCGCGTAGGTGGCCGGCGCGGGCACCTGGATCATGTACCCGCGCATGCCCCAGCGCTCGTGCTGGTAGATGCTCTGACTGCCGGTTCCCTCGATGCGTGCGTCGGTGACCGAAGTCCATCCGCCCAGATGTCCGCTGTCGCGCTGCCACCGGTGACCGCGAGCGTCGACAAGCGTCGAAGGCCCTGCGACGATGCGCGCCACCCAGGACCTGAGCGGCCCCCTGGCCGTGCGGCGCACCGGTGACGGGTCGGGATCGGGGCGGCGCCAGTCGGACGCCCAGCCCAGCCCGTGCCGAGCAGGCTCCTGGACCATGGGCTCGACGTCGGCCGGCGGACGTCTGCCGTCACGCTGCCCATTGGTCAGGCCGACGCCCTGGACCAACAGCGCGATCGCGACGGCGAGCGCGACGTGGGGGGGACAGTGTCGGGGGATCGATGCCAGCCACGTACGCGCGGCCGCCGCCCTGGTTGACGGTCGACCATCCAGTCCCACCACCACCTACCAGGTTCACAGGGCTCATCACGAGCAGCACGGAGACGTCTGCCCGGCCAATCGGCGGGGAGCCTATCGGATGACCGTCGACTCGGTCGGAGTGCGCAGTAAACTAACGAAACCCTAAAACAGAACTATCAAGACAGATTCCATTCGGCTGTAACTCTCGAGCCCTCTCCCACGCTTCTTTAGGGCAGAACAAACGTCGCTGTCCGGATCAGCCACTTCCATCCCCCAGGACAATCGCCTTCCGGTCCCAAGAGGTGATGCTCGACCAGACCTCCGCATGTCTGGACGGCCGCGACCGCATGTCTGGACGGCCGCGACCGCCACCCCCCTGTCCGAGCGGAACGTAGGTTCCCTAGCGCTGATTGAGGCTATGGCTACTTCGTCCCCCCGCGTGAGCCTCGTCATCCCTGCGTTGAACGAGGCGCGCAACCTCCCCCACGTCTTCGCCCAGCTCCCCCCAAACCTCTATGAGGTCGTGTTGGTCGACGGCAACTCGCGCGACGGCACCGTCGAGGTCGCCAAAGCGCTGTGGCCGGGCATCCGGATCATCCGTCAGAACCGTCGCGGCAAGGGCAACGCGCTGGCCTGCGGCTTCGCCGCCTGCCGCGGCGACATCATCGTGATGCTCGACGCCGACGGCTCAACGAGCCCAGCCGAGATCCCGCGCTTTGTCGACGCCCTCATCCGAGGCGCCGACTTCGCCAAGGGGTCCCGGTTCATCCAGGGCGGCGGTAGCACCGACCTCACCCGCGTGCGCCGTACCGGCAACCGCTTCCTCAGCGCGGTGGTCAACGCGCTCTACGGCACCAGCTACTCCGATCTCTGCTATGGGTACAACGCCTTCTGGTCTGGCTGCCTGCCGTTGCTCGGCCTGGACCCTGGCCGGTCACTCGATGGCGACGAGGAGCGGCGGCTGTGGGGCGATGGATTCGAGGTCGAGACGCTCATCAACGTCCGGATCGCCAAGGCGGGCCTGCGGGTGGCCGAGGTGGCCAGCTTCGAGCAGGACCGGCTGCACGGCGTGAGCAACCTCAACGCGTTCTCCGACGGGCTCCGGGTGCTGCGGACGATCGCGATCGAGCGTTGGGGGAATGTTCCTGGAACGGCCATATGGACAGAGCGCCAGCGGCAGGCGATCCAGCGGTGCCCGGAGCACGACTGGCCGCATCTCTGCCCGGCCGCGGTAGCCAGTTGACCACGAGCACGAGGATTCGGTCGCCAGTCGCCGGGATCGCGCTCCGGTTCTCGGTGGTGATCTGCGCCTACACCGAACGACGGTGGGAGGACATCGTCGCCGCCGTGGCCTCCATCCGAGCACAGACGCACCCACCCGTGCGCACGATCCTCGTCGTGGACCATAATCCGCCGCTGCTCGCGCGGGCGCGCGTCGCGTTCCCGGACCTGGTGGTCGTCCCCAACAGCGGTCGCAGGGGGCTCTCCGGGGGACGCAACACCGGCGCCACCCATGCCATCGGCGACGTCGTCGCCTTCCTCGACGACGACGCCCGGGCAGAGCCCGACTGGCTGGAACGCCTGGCCGCCGGCTACTCGGACCCGTCGGTCCTCGGCGTCGGCGGGGCCGCGGCGCCGGTCTGGCCGGGACGGCGGCCCGGCTGGCTCCCGGCCGAGTTCGACTGGGTCGTCGGCTGCAGCTACGTCGGCCTGCCAACGGCGGCGGCGCCCGTCCGGAACCTCATCGGCGCCAACATGTCGTTCCGCCGGGAGGTGTTCGACACGGTCGGCGGCTTCACCGACGGCCTCGGACGGGTGGGGTCGCGTCCCCTCGGCTGCGAGGAGACCGAGCTGGGCATCCGGCTGCGGCAGTGGCGCGCCGACAGCCGGCTCCTCTACGAGCCGGCCGCGGTCGTCCACCACCGCGTCACCGAAGACCGAGCGGCCTGGCGCTACTTCTGCGCCCGCTGCTACGCCGAGGGCCTGTCCAAGGCCATGGTCTCCCGGCTGGTCGGGGCCAGGGACGCGCTGGAGACCGAGCGTCGCTACGTGCGGTCGGTGCTGCCCCGCGGGATCGTCCGGGGGCTGGACCCGCGACGGCGACCGCCGGGGATCACCAGTGCCGCCGCCATCCTCGTCGGGCTCCTGCTCACCAGCGCCGGCTACGCACGCGGTCGTGTCACCCTGGGCACGGCCGGCCCAGGCGGCAGGCCATGAGGCTCGTCCCGGTGCTGCTCTACCACGCGGTGACCGCGCGCCCTCCGCCCGGGCTGGAACACTTCACCGTGGCGCCGCGCCACTTCGCCGACCACCTGCGCGTCCTCCGCGACGCCGGGCGGGTCGGCCTCACCGTCTCGCAGCTCGCGGCCTGCCTCAGGAACGGCTCGGTGCTTCCCGAGCTGCCGGTCGTGGTGACCTTCGACGACGGCTATGCCGACTTCCTCGACGCCGCCGAGCGGCTGGGGATCGCCGGCCTCCCCGCAACCCTCTACATGACGACCGGGCAGATCGGCGCGGCCCGGATGCTCACCCGGCGGCAGCTGCAGTCCCTCGGCGGCTCGGTCGAGGTTGGCGCGCACAGCCGCACCCATCCCCGGTTGGACGAGCTTGCCCCAGGGCGGCTCCGCGACGAGGTCCAGGGGTCCAAGGCGGACCTGGAGGACCTTCTGCAGCAGCCCACGCGCAGCTTCGCCTACCCGCACGGCGACCACGACCGGCAGGTCCGCCAGACGGTCGTCGACGCGGGGTTCGACTCGGCGGCCGCGGTCAAGAACGCGTTCTCGCACGACCGCGACGACCCGTTCGCGATCGCGCGGATCACCCTCACCGCAGCCACCACCGCCGAGCACATCGGGCAGCTGCTGCAGGGACGCGGCGCCCCGGCCGCCTGGGCGCGGGAGCGGCGGAGGACCCGGGCGTACCGGTCCTACCGGCGCGTGCGCCGACGGCTGCGGCGGGAGGTCAGATGACCATGAGCGAGGCACGAGCGCTCGACGCACCCCGAAGGCTGCCGCCAGGGCCGATCGCGACCTCCGAGCCGGTGGCGCCGCTGGAGGGACTGCGGCCGCCGATCCGGGTGGTCGAGCTGGAGCTGGCGGGAACGATCCCGGACCTGCTCGCCACCACCTCGCCGGACGGTGTGCCCTACCGCCAGGCGCTCGTCCTCGTCCGGCTGCACGGGGAACCGCTCGGGCTGCTCCCCCTCGACCTGCCGGCCGGACTTCCGGCCGGGGACCTGGCCCGGGCCGTCTGGAACCGGTTCCGCTCCCAGATCGCCAGGCATCTCGCCACCGACGGCGAGCCGCCAGCGCGGCCGCTCTCGGCCGCCGGGCTGCCGCCACGGGAGGCGCCGCCCTGTGTCCCCGAGCGAGCCTTCGCATCCCAGGACGTCCCGCTGGCCAGCGTGGTCGTGGCCACCTGCGACCGGCCCTTCCAGCTGCTGCGGACACTGGAGGACCTGCTCGTCCAGACCTATCCGCGCTTCGAGCTGATCGTGGTGGACAACCGTCCCGGCGCCGGCTTCACCCGCGAGGCCGTCACCGGGCGGTACGGGGCCGACCCGCGGGTGCGCTACCTCCCGGAGCCGCGGGTGGGGCTGTCGGCGGCCCGCAACGCCGGGCTGGCTCATGCCCGCGGAGCGCTGGTGGCCTTCACCGACGACGACGTGACGATCGACCGGCACTGGCTGTCATCCCTCGCCCAGCTGTTCCTCGACGACCGGGAGACCGCCTGCGTGACCGGGCTGATCCTCCCCCTGGAGCTGGACACCCCGGCGCAGCTGTGGTTCGAGCAGTTCGGCGGCTTCGCCAAGGGCTTTCAGCGGCGGTCCTTCGACCTCGGGCCGGGCCACCCGCGGGACGCACTGTTCCCCTATGCGCCCGGACGCTTCGGGTCGGGGGCCAACAGCGCCTTCCGGACCGGTGTGCTGCGGGCGCTCGGAGGATTCGCCGTGGAGCTGGGCGCGGGCACCCCCGCCCGCGGCGGCGAGGACCTCGACGCCCACCTCAACGTCCTCCACGCCGGCCACCGGCTCGTCTACCAGCCACGGGCCCTGGTATGGCATCCCCATCACCTGGACCTGCCGGGGCTGTCGCGGCAGATCCACCGGTACGGGATCGGGCTCAGCGCCGCGCTCAGCAAGCGGCTGGCCGGCGGCCGCGACGAGCGCCGCGCGATCCTCCGGCGCCTGCCGGCCGGCCTGGCCTACGCCGTCCATCCCGGGTCGATGAAGAACCGCAGCAAGGGCCCGGGCTATCCCGCCCGGCTGACGTTGCTGGAGCTGGCCGGCATGCTGCGCGGCCCGATCACCTACGGGCTGGCCCGCCGGTCGGCGGGCAGGCGCGACGCAATCCACCGATCGGGCGCCCGGCCCCCGTCCGGCGTGGGAGGCGGCGGATGAAGCAGGCCACCTCGCGCCCGGACACCTGGAGGGTCGGCTTCGACCTGGCCCTGCTCGCGGTGACCGCGCTACTCGTCGTGCTGATCGCCCGGGACATCGACGGCCTGCCGCGCGCGCTCGCCACCGTGGCGTTCGCCTGCCTGGTGCCGGGCGGCGCCATCGTCAGCCTGCTCCCGTTCCGGGAGCCCGACGAGGTCCTGGCCCTGGCCCTGGTGCTCAGCCTCGCCGTCATGGCCGCCGCGACCCTGGTCATGGCCTGGCTGGGGGCGTGGCACCCGCTGCGGCTCACGGCGGGGCTCGCTGCCGCGTCCGCGGTCGTCCTGCTCCTCGACCTCGCCGGCCGTCTTGCCTCGTCCAGGCGCGGTGATCCGAGATGGCCCGCCGGCTAGCCCTCGGCCCCGGGCCTGCGCCCGCGCCCGCGTCGGCCGACGGCGCGGTCCTGGTCAGACAGGTCGAGCTGTCCGAAGGCGTCGGCGACATCGCCGCCCCGGCCCGCCCCGGCCCGCCGTACGCGGCCGTGCGGCTGCTCGTCCGGCTGCACGGTCAGCCGCTCGGGTTTGTCACGCTGCCGCTGGTGGACGGCCGGCTGGCGGCGTCTGCAATCGCCGAGCAGGTCTCCGGGCAGCTCCGCAGCCAGGTGAATGCCCATCTGGTCGAGGACGCGCTCACCCCGGTCGCCTCGATCACGGCGGCCGGGGTGGGGGCGGTGCTCGACCCGCGCTGCCGGCGGCGGCCGGCCGGCGGCCCAGGCGGGCCGCTGGTCACGGTGGTGGTGGCCACCCGGGACCGCCCGCAGAGCCTCGCCCGCTGCCTCCAAGCGCTGGCCGAGGTCACCTACGCACCGTTCGAGGTGGTGGTCGTCGACAACGCCCCGTCGACCCGGGAGACCCTGGCGGTCGTCCAGCAGCAGTCCGGCCAGGACGCACGGGTACGGTACGTCCGGGAGCTCCGCCCCGGGGTCTCCTGCGCCCGCAACCGGGGGCTGGGCGAGGCCCGTGGCGAGCTGGTCGCCTTCACCGACGACGACGTGGTGGTGGATCCTGGCTGGCTCGACGGCGTACTGCGGGGCTTCGACCGCTCCCCATCGGTCGGCTGCGTCACCGGCCTGGTTCCCTCGGCGCGCCTCGACACCGCAGAGCAGCGCTACTTCGACCGGCGGGTCTCCTGGGCCCTAGGCTGCACGCCGCGCCGCTACGACCGGCACGGCGACCTGCAGGCCTCACCCCTGTACCCGTACACCGCCGGGCAGTTCGGGACCGGCGCCAACTTCGCCTTCCGCACGGCGGTGCTCCGCAACCTGGGCGGATTCGACGAGGCGCTCGGTCCCGGCACGCCCACCGCCGCCGGGGAGGATCTCGACCTGTTCGTCCGGACGATCCTGGCCGGGCACACGATCGCCTACGAGCCCGCGGCGATCGCCTGGCACCACCACCGCGACGAGCTCGGCCAGCTGCGGCACCAGCTGTTCAACTACGGTGTGGGGCTGGCCGCCTTCGCGACCAAGTACCTGAGCGACCGCCGCACCGCCCGCGACGTCCTCGTCCGGCTGCCGGGAGGGCTCCGCCACCTGCGCGGCATCGCCAAGCGGGTGGACCGTCCCGCTGAGCTGCCCCGAACTGTCCTGACCGCGGAGCTCCTGGGCCTGGCCTGGGGGCCGATCGCCTACGGCCTGGGACGCCGGCGGCACCGTCGCCGTCACGCTGGCAGGATGAGCCTCCCGTGAAGGCCGTCGACCTGCAGGAGCGGCTCGAGAGCGTGCGACCCCCCGAGCCAGGACCCCGATCCGCGCCGGCGTCGAGCGGGCGGCAGCGTTGGCCGCTGCCCGCCCAGCTCCTCTCCCTGTGTGCCTGCGTCGCGCTGTGGTGGTTCTCCGTCAGCTGGATTCGGGTGGGAACCCTCGACGACTACGGCCTGCTGCCGGTCTTCCCGCTCAGCTTCTTCGCGGCGCTCGCCCTGCTCGTGGCCAGCTTCGTCGCCGCCGTGTGCGCTCCCCGACCCAGCGAGCTGGTGCTCGCCGGCCATGCGCT
>DASQTE010000194.1:0-9447 GCA_035642035.1 Blastococcus sp. | reverse complement strand
GGGCACCGAGGTCTACGAGGGCATGATCGTCGGTGAGAACTCCCGTCCGGACGACATGGACGTGAACATCACCAAGGAGAAGAAGCTCACCAACATGCGCAAGTCCACCTCCGAGGAGCTGGAGCGGCTCATCCCGCCGCGGATCCTGAACCTGGAGCAGGCGCTGGAGTTCTGTGCCGAGGACGAGTGCGTCGAGGTCACCCCGGCCACGGTGCGCATCCGCAAGGTGGTGCTCGACCAGACCGAGCGCGGCAAGGCCAAGAACAGGAAGCCCAAGCCCGCCTGAGACAGGACGACGTCCGCGCCACCCCCCGCACGCTGGGGGCGGAGCCTGGGACCGGACGACTCTGCCTCTGAGTGCACCTGCACTCAGAGGCAGAGCTGTCTCGGGACAACACTCTGCCGCGCAGACGTGGCCGTCCGCGCACAGGTCGTGACGACGGGCCGGGGGACGGCGACCCGCCCGCCGTCGGCTCGCCGGACCCGCCCTCGACCTCGACGTACGTTCGGTCCGAGTCCGTGTGTCGCGGACGGGGCGAGCGACGAGAGGCGGCCGAACGCTGATGACGACGATCACCCGAACGGCTCCGGACACGGGTTTCCGGGGCGGGATCGATGTCCGGGTGAGTCTTCGGGACGGCGCCGGCGACGGGGGGTCCGCCTTCGACGGCGCCTGGTTCCCCCGCGGTCGCGACCTCGCCGTCGAGCTGCCGGAGCTGATCGCAGAGCTCGACCGGCGCGGCGTCCGCGTCGAGCGCTTCACCTACCCAATCGACGCCTGGGCGCCGGCCGCCCGCAAGCTGGTGGTGCAGGACCGGGTCGTGCGGACCGGCGGCTTCCGCAGCATGGATCCCGGCGTGGTCTGCCTGACCTGGGACGGCGGCCGCCGGCGTGGCGACCTGCTGGTCGTGCCGCCCGAGACCGATGTCCTGACCGGCGCACGGGCGCTGCGGCTGTGCATGCGGCGCGGGCTGCCGCGGTCACCGCAGATGGTGCTGGCCGCCGCGCGCTCGACGCCCCTCCCGCAGGTCCCGGAGTACCGCGGGGCCGTCTAGCGGCGATTCCGCCCGCTGCGAACCGGGTGGACGGCGGGCGAGGGGCTCGGCTGGAGTGTCGCCATGCGACTCCTCGTCCTCGGCGGCACCCACTTCCTCGGCCGGCACGTGGCGACGGCCGCGCTGGACCGCGGCCACGAGGTGGCCACGTTCACCCGCGGCGTCTCCGGGAGGCCACCGCAGGGCGCCCGGCCGCTGCACGGGGACCGCGACGACCCCACCGCGCTGCCGAAGGCGCTGGACGGCTGGGCTCCGGATCTCGTCGTCGACACCTCCTGCCAGACCCGGGCCGCCGCGCGCAACGCCGCGGCCGTGCTGGGCGACGTCCACGGCTACGCGTTCGTCAGCAGCCTGAACGCGTACGCGAACTGGCCGCCGGGGCCGCTGGGCCGCGAGGACGACGAACCGACCTGGACGTCGGACGACGACACGTACGGCCCCGTCAAGGCGTTCGCCGAGCGCGAGATCGGCGCGGCCGTCGGCGACGCCTTCCTCACCGCCCGGGCGGGGCTCATCGTCGGGCCGCACGACAACATCCACCGGGTCGGCTGGTGGCTCGAGCGCATCGCGAGGGGCGGGCGGGTCGTCGTCCCGGCGGAGGGGCTGGACCAGCCGATCGGCCTGGTCGACGCCCGCGACCTCGCCGACTGGCTCGTGCGGATGGCCGAGTCGGGCCAGGGCGGCGGCGTGAACGCGACCGGACCGACGGGGATGACCACCCTCGGCGGGTTCCTCGACACCTGCCGCGAGGTCACCGGCTCGGACGCCGAATGGGCGCCGCTCCCGGAGGACGAGCTGCTCGCGGCCGGCGTCGAGGAGTGGACGCACCTCCCGCTGTGGCTGCGGGCCGACGAGGCCCGCTCCGCCTGGGACGTCGACACCACCAGGGCCCGGGAGCTGGGACTGCGCACCCGCCCGGTCAGGGACTCCGTGGCCGACACGTGGGAGTGGCTCCAGGCATCGGGGCGGCCCCCGCTGCCGCCCGGCGGGCACCGCAGCGAGCCCGGCCTCCCCCCGGCCCTCGAGGCCCGGCTGCTCCAAGGATGACGACGACGAGAGGCCCCGCTCGGCAGTGCCGGGCGGGGCCTCTCGCGTGTTTCGTCAGTCGCGCGGTGCGCTCGGCCGGCCGGCCGGGATCTGGTCGTCGGCGCCGGCCTCGCGGGCCGCCTCGGCCTCCGCCTTGCGCGCCGCCTCGGCGGCGATGGCGTCGGCGGACTCCAGCGCGCGGTCCTTGCGGTACTCGAGGAAGGACCACACCACGGCGGCGGCCCAGATCACGTAGATCACCGCGTAGACGGCGTAGCGCGTGCCGTCGGGGGCGTCGATCCAGTCGCTCTTGAGCAGCGTCCGGGTGTTGGTCAGCACGATCATGCCGCCGACCAGCGATCCCAGCAGCCGCGGCGGGATGTGCCGGACCAGCCAGGCCGCGATGGGGGCGGCGATCAGCCCGCCCAGGAGCAGGACGCCGACCCAGGCGAAGTTCACGCCCTGTGAGCCGAGCGCGAACAGGAAGCCCAGGCTGGCGGCGACGGCGACGAGGAACTCGGAGGTGTCGATCGAGCCGATGACCTTGCGCGGCTCCATGCGCCCGCTGGCCAGGATGGCCGGCGTGCCCACGGGGCCCCAGCCACCGCCGCCGGTCGCGTCGACGAAGCCCGCGACCAGGCCCAGCGGGCCGAGGAAGCGCTTGCGCATGGGCTTGCCCAGGTGGCGCCGGTCGATGCCGCGCAGGGTGAACCGCACGAGGATGTAGGCGCCCAGGGCCAGCAGGATCAGCGACATCACCGGGGCCGCGACCTCGGTGGAGAGGCTGGCGAGGAACGTCGCGCCGGCGAAGGCGCCGATCGCACCGGGGAGGCCGATCTTCGCGACGACCTTCCAGTCGACGTTGCCGAACTTCCAGTGCGAGAGACCGGACGCGAGCGTCGTCCCGATCTCCGCGAGGTGGACGGTGGCCGACGCCGCCGCCGGGTTGGTGCCGATGGCGAGCAGCAGGGTGGTCGACGTGACGCCGTAGGCCATGCCCAGGCTGCCGTCGACCAGTTGCGCACCCAGTCCGACGAGTGCGAGCAGAACGAGGGTCTTCACGGGACGGAACTCCGAGTCTCAGGGGGACCGCGGGTGCGCGGAGGGGGCGCAGCTCGGCGGGCGGATCGATGGGGGGCGCCGTCAGGCGCTGGAGTCAGGAACCCGGACAGATCGCGGCGCAGACACGCAGCAGGTCGACGTGGATCCGCCCCACGAGGACTACCGCTGTCGCCGCCATGGGCATATGTCTACCAGATCGATGGACATACGTGTCAGCCCCCATCCCTGGGGGTCAGGGGCGCAGCACGTCGTTGCGGATCGTCGCCCACGAGACCAGGCCACCCAGGGCGAAGAGCGCCGCGCAGATCAGGGTGGCCATCCGGTAGCCGTCGGTCAGCGCGGCGGGGTCGGCGTAGTCGTCCCCGCTCAGGCCCACGGCCACCGGGAGAGCCGCGACGGCCAGGAGCTGGGCGGCGCGCGCCACGGCGTTGTTCACCCCGCTCGCCACGCCGGCCATCGCGTCCGGGGCCGCGCCGAGCACGGTGGCGGTCAGCGGCGCGACGGTGAGCGCCATGCCGAGCCCCTGCAGGATCGAGCCCGGGAGGATCTCCACCACGTAGGGGGCGTCGCCGTCGACGAAGGCCAGGAGGACGGTGCCCACCGCGACGGTGAGCGGGCCGAGGGTCATCGGCAGCCGGGGGCCGATCCGCTGCGCGAGCGCTCCCGCCCGGGGCGACAGCAGGGTGATCAGCAGGATGGACGGCAGCATGGCGGCCCCCGCCGCCGTCGCGCCGTAGCCGAGCACGTTCTGCAGCTGCAGGACGAGGAAGAGCCCGCTCCCACCGAGGGCGCCGTACACGGCGAAGGTGGCGACGTTGGCGCCGCTGAACTGCCGGTCGGCGAACACGCCCAGCGGCAGCATGGGGTCGGGCGTCCGCTGCTCGCGGACGACGAACCCGACCGCCGAGACGACGCCGACGGCCGCCGAGACGATGACGTCGGTGCGCGCGAACGTCTCCGCCGCGGCGATCAGCGCGTACGTGATCCCGCCGAGGGCCAGGGCGCCGAGGACCGCGCCCGCGACGTCGAAGCGTCCGTGGTGCCCGCCGTCCCTGCTCTCCGGCACGTGGCGACCGGCGACCGCGAGGATCAGGAGCGCGATCGGGAGGTTGATGAGGAAGACCAGCCGCCAGCTGACCGCGTCGACCAGCAGCCCGCCGAAAAAGGGGCCGACCAGCCCGGAGATGCCCGACAGCGACGACCACACGCCGATGGCCCGGGCGCGGTCCTCGTGGCGGAAGGAGGACTGGATCAGCGCCAGGCTCCCCGGGGTGAGCAGCGCCCCGCCGATCCCCTGGAGGGCCCGCGCGGCGACGAGCTGACCGGTGTTCTGCGCCAGCCCGCACAGCAAGGAGGCGACGGCGAACCACATGACGCCCAGGAGGAAGATCCGGCGCCGTCCGTAGCGGTCGCCGAGGGAGCCGCCCAGGAGGATCAGCGCCGCGAGCGTGAGGGTGTAGCTGTTCACCGTCCACTGCAGGCCCGACAGGTTGGCGTCCAGCTCGCGGCCGATCGCGGGCAGGGCCACCTGGACGGCGGTGGCATCGAGGAACGCCATGCCCGAGGCGAGCACCGTGACGGTCACGAGCCAGCGCCCGGGGGTGCTGCTCAGCGCGAGCGGCGCCGCCTCCCGCTCGACGGTCATGGAGAAGAGGTCAGCCGACGACGAGGTCGGTGAGGAAGTAGGCCACCGCGGCCACGGCTCCGGCCGCCGGAAGGGTCACCACCCACGCGACGACGATATTGCCGGCGACGCCCCAGCGGACGGCCGACAGGCGCCGCGTCGAGCCCACGCCCATGATCGAGGTGGTCGTGATGTGCGTCGTCGACACCGGGACGGCGAACACCGTGGCGGTGGTGACCATGACGGTCGAGGCGACCGTCTGGGCGGCGAAGCCACCGGCCGGGGTCAGCTGGATGATCCGCCGGCCCATCGTCCGCATGATGCGGAAGCCGCCGGCGTAGGTGCCGGCACTGATGGCGCCGGCGGCCGCGAGCACGACCCAGAACGGGACCTCGAAGGTGTCGATCTCGCCCGCGGTGAAGAGGGCGAGGGTGATGATGCCCATGGTCTTCTGGGCGTCCTGCATCCCGTGTCCCAGCGCCATCGTCGCCGAGCTGAAGATCTGCGCGAAGCGGAAGCCGCGGTTGGCCTTCGACACGTTGGTGCGCCGGAAGGTCCAGAGCAGGACGAGCATGAAGAGGTAACCGAGGCCGAAGCCGACCAGCGGCGACAGGATCATCGGGATGATGACCTTGTCGAGGACGCCCATCCACTGCACCGAGTGGGCGGCGGCCAGCGCCGCCCCGACCAGCCCGCCGATGAGCGCGTGCGAGGACGACGAGGGCAGCCCGTACCACCAGGTGATCAGGTTCCAGGTGATCGCCCCGATGAGTGCGGCGAAGACGATCTCCAACCCGTTGTTGCCCTGGGGCGGGTCGATGATCCCCTCACCGACGGTCTTGGCCACCTCGGTGGACAGAAGGGCGCCCACCAGGTTCATCACCGCGGCGAGGGCGAGCGCCACGCGCGGCGTGAGCGCCTTGGTGGAGACGGCGACGGCGATGGCGTTCGCCGCGTCGTGGAAGCCGTTGGTGTAGTCGAACGCCAGGGCGACCAGGACGATGACGATCAGACCGATGAAGGCCGCGTCCATGCGGGGTCAGGACTCCTTGACGGCGATCGTCTCGACCACGTTGGCGAGGTGCTCGAACGCGTCGGCCGCCTCCTCCAGCTGGTCGGCGACCTCTTTGAGCTTGAGGATCTCCAGCGCGTCGAACTCGCCGCTGTAGAGGCGCGACAGCAGCCGGCGGTACAGCTTGTCGGCCTCGTTCTCGAGGCGGTTGACCTCGATCCAGTAGTCGGAGAGGTCCTTGAGCGTGCGCAGCCGGGGCATCGCCTCGGCCGTGGTCTGCGCGCACCGCTGGAGCAGCGACGCCTGCTGGCTCATCTCCGCGGGCAGGGTACCCAGGCCGGTAAGGATGACGAGGTCGGCGGCGGCCTCCACGTAGTCCATGACGTCGTCGAGGTTGCTGGCCAGGGAGTAGATGTCCTCCCGGTCGAACGGCGTGACGAAGCTGGTGTTGAGCTGCCGGAAGATCGCGTGCGTCGTCTGGTCACCGGCGTGCTCGAGGTCGCGGAGCCTCCCGGCGAGCTCGGCGCGGCGCGCGTGGTCGTGGATGAACTCACTGAGGACGTCGGTGGCCGCCACCAGGTTCTCCGCCGAGGCGGTGAACAGGGGGTAGAAGCTCGAGTCCTTGGGGGTGAGACTGAAGGGCACGCGTCGGCTCCGTATCGGGAGGATGAACGGTCGGCGTCGCCCACGTGGCGACGCGCGGCCGTCGGCGAGCATAGGTGCCGCGGCCGAGCGGCAGCGCGGCGGACGGGTCAGGCGTGAGCCGCGTCGCCCTCCGCGTCGTCGGCGGCCACCCCGTCGAGCGAGCCGATCAGGTCCGCGCGCGCCCGCGCGACGCGCGAGCGGATGGTGCCGACCGGGCACCCGGCCACCGCCGCGGCCTCGGCATAGGGCAGCCCGAGCAGCTGGGTGAGCACGAAGGCCTCCCGCCGGTCGGCGTCCAGCCGGGCGAGGAGGTCGTCGACCGCCGCGCCCTCGGCGACCGGGTCGCCGCCGCGCGTCCCCGCCAGGCCCTCGAGGTCCGCGTCGTCACGGACGAGGGTGAGCCGCCGGCGGCGACGGGAGCGGACGGCGTCGGCGCACACCCGGCGGGCGATCGACAGCAGCCACGTCCGGACCGAGGAGCGGTGCTGGAAGCGGTGCAGCGCGCCGAACGCGCGCAGGTACGTCTCCTGCGTCAGGTCGTCGGCGTTCTGGCCGTCGCCGAGGGCCGCGCACAGCCGCCAGACGTCGGACTGGGTGGCGCGCACCAGCGCCGCCGCGGCGAGGGGGTCGCCCTCCGCTGCGTCGGCGGTGATGCGTTCCAGGTCGTCCATGTCCTGATCTTCGTCGTGTGGGGCCCTCCGGGATGGCCGATCGGAGAACTTCTACCCGGCCGGGAACCGTACGCGATCCGGCGACGACCAATGGGGCATGACGTGCTCTCCCTTCCGCGAGGCCCTCTCCGCCCGCCTCGACGGCGAAGCGCTCGGGATGCCGTCCCGCGAGCTCGACGAGCACCTCGTCACCTGCCGCGGGTGCGCCGGCTGGGCCGGCCAGGCAGCCGTCGTCACCCGCCGTGCGCGGCTGGCCACCGCGCCGCCCGTGCCCGATCTCACCGCTGCGGTGCTGGGCGCCCTCCCGCGCGAGCTCCCCGGCGCCGCGGCGGCGGCCCGGGCGCGCGTCACCGACTCGGCCCTCCGGCTGGCACTGCTCGCCGTCGGGGTCGCGCAGGCCGCCTTTGCCTGGCCGGTGCTCAGCTCCGGCGCCGGTGCCATGAGCGCCCCGGTGCACATCGCCCACGAGACGGGGGCCTGGAACCTGGCCGTCGCGGCCGCCTTCCTGGCCGTCGCGGCCGCGCCCCGCCTGGCGGCGGGCGCCCTGCCGGTCCTCGGCTCCTTCGCCGCCCTGCTCCTGCCGGTGACCCTGGCCGACCTCGGCGCCGGGCACGTGCACGCTGAACGGGCGGTGGCGCACCTCCTGCTCTTCGCCGGGGTGGTCCTCCTCTCCGCCGTGGCCTGGCGCGGTCACCGCCGGTCCGTGCGCGCCCTGGCCGGCCGGCGGGTGCCCGCATGAGGCGCTCCTGGCTCGTCGTCGTCGCCCTGCTGGCCGGCTGGCTCGCCGGTGGCGTCGCCACCGCGCTGCCGGCCTCCGCGCACGCCACGCTCGTGTCGACCGATCCCGGGGAGGGTGCGCGGCTGGAGTCGGTGCCCGGCGAGGTGACGCTGGAGTTCAGCGAGGGCGTCTCCCTCGGGGCCGGTTACGCACGGGTCCTCGCTGCCGACGGCGAGCGGGTCGACACCGGCGCCGCCGCCGTCCAGGGCAGCGTCCTCACCATCCCGCTCCGCGACGGCCTCGGCGACGACGGCTACCTGGTCACCTACCGCGTCATCTCGGCCGACTCGCACCCGATCTCCGGGGCGTACTCCTTCGTGGTCGGGGACGGCGAGCTCGTCCCCACCGCCGGTGCCGGGGCCGAGGACCCCACCGACCCGGTCGTCACGGCGGCCCTGCCGGCCGCCCGCTGGCTCGGCTACGCCGGGCTCGCCCTGGCGGTCGGGGTGCCCGTCCTGGCGCTCCTGTGCTGGCCCGGGGGATGGGCGTCGGACCGGTTGCGCCGGCTGGCCGGCTGGGGTGCCGCCGCCGTCGCCGTCTCGGCGCTGCTGTCCTTCCTGCTCCAGGGCCCCTACAGCGCGGGCACCGGGCTCGGTTCCGTCCTCGACCCGTCCCTGCTCTCGGCCACCGGCTCCTCGGTGGGAGGCTGGACCCTGCTCGCGCGGGCGGTCCTGGCCGGTGCCCTGGTGCTCGCCCTACGGCCGGTGTGGCGCCGCGGTACAGCGCCGTCCCCCGCGGAGACCGCGGGCGCAGGGGTGCTGACCCTCGGGCTGGTCGTCGCCACGGCGGCGATCGGCCACCCGGTCGCCGGCTCGTGGCCCGGCCTCGCGGTGGTCGTCGCGACGGTGCACGCGGCCGGGATGGCCGTCTGGCTGGGCGGCCTCGCCGGCCTGCTCGCCGTCGTGCTACGGCCCACGACGCCGGGGGAGGAGCTGGCCGAGGTGCTCACCCCGTGGTCGCGCCTCGCGTTCGGCGCGGTCGTGGCCCTGGTCGTCACCGGAACCGTGCAGGCCGTCCGCGAGGTGGGGTCGCCGACGGCGCTGTTCGCCACCACCTACGGCTGGGTGCTGATCGCCAAGCTGATCCTGGTCGCGGTGCTGCTGGCCGCGGCCGGGGTGTCGCGGGTCTGGGTGCAGCAGCGCCTCGGCGTCCGGCACGCCCGGCCCGGCGGCCGTCGCACGTTGACCGCGCACGCGTTCGCGGCGGCCGGCGGCGGTCCGGGCGCCGGGACCGGCGAGCCGGCTGTCGAGGACGCCGTCGAGGAGGCCGCCGGTCTGCGCGGGCGGCTGCAGTCGGAGGGGGCCGTCGAGCACATGCCGGCACTGCGCCGCTCGGTGCTGGTGGAGTTCGCCGTCGCGGCGGTGGTCCTCGCGCTCTCCGCCGTCCTGGTCGGAACGCCGCCGGCGCGGTCCGCGGTCGCGGAACCGGTCGACGTGATGCTGCCGCTGCAGTCCAGCAACGGGCCGTCGGGCAGCGTGCAGGTCTCGGTGGACCCGGCGCGGCCCGGGCCGAACACGCTGCACGTCTACCTCTTCGACGACGCCGGGCGGCCCACCCAGCCCGAGTCGATCACC
>DASQTE010000193.1:0-4229 GCA_035642035.1 Blastococcus sp. | reverse complement strand
GAGCAACGCCTGACCCGCCTCGGGATCGGACATCGCCGCGCGCAGCGTCTCCTCGATCTGCGTCGCCACCGCCGTGCTCACCGGGTGCCCCTGCCCGTTCGTCAGCGCCCGGGCCTGACGGGTCAGGGCGGTGAGCAGCTGGCGGCGCTGGACGTCGAGTGCCCGCAACTCGTCGCCCGCGAGGTTCTCCTGCGCCTCCCGGAGCAGGTCGCCGAGGTCGACGAGGCCCTCGATCTCCGCGCGCTGCTCCCGCACCAGCAGGTTGCAGGCCCACGCGGCGGCCGACGGCTTGGGCAGCGCGCCGATCTCCTTGGCCAGCGCCTTGTCGCCGTCGGCCTTCGCCTCGTCCTGGCGGGTCTTCCGCAGGGTGACGAACTCCTCCGGCGGCACCGCGTAGAGCTCGTCGGCCACCTCGTCGAGATCCACCGCACCTCCTCGAGTACTACGAACTCGTGGTGATCAGCGCCTGATCACCACGAGTTCGTAGCACTCGAGCGCGCTGCACCGCGCCAGAAGGCTCCGGATGTCAGCCGGCGGAGTGCTCCAGGCTGTCTGCGCTGCTTAAGCGCGAGGCGGTGTCGCCCGAGGGCTCGTGCACGCCGGGACCGCCCCAGCGGCCGTCCTCCACCACCGCCACGGGAGATCGGCGGACCGGCGTGGCCGTCCCGCCCTGGGAGGTGCGGCTGCCCGGCGACCTGCCCACCTGACCTCCGCTCAGCAGCAGGACGCACCGACGCGGGCGTCGGTGTGCGAGCCCTCGGGCCGGCAGCAGGCGCTGTCGCCCCCGACGGCCGACAGCTCGACCGCCGTCTCGCCCTCCAGGTCGGGGCGGGCGTCGCCGGTGACGGTGTAGACCTCCCACGGCTCCCCGCCGGGGCCGGTCACCCAGACCTTGTCCTGGACGGCGTAGCAGCAGGTGGTGTTGTCCTCGACCCGCGTGGCGAGGCCGGCCTCGGCCAGCCGGGCGGTCGCCGCGCTGACCTCGTCGGTGGTGGGCACCTCGACGCCGAGGTGGTCCATCCGGGTCGCCTCACCCGGCTCGCCCTCCAGGAGGACGAGCTTGAGCGGCGGCTCGGCGACGGCGAAGTTGGCGTAGCCGGGACGGCGCTTGGCGGGCGCGGTGTCGAACAGCCGCGAGTAGAAGTCGACCGCGGCCTCGAGGTCGGCGACGCGGAGGGCGAGCTGGACGCGGGACATGGGGGCACCCTTTCGATCGAGACATCGACAGGCATCGATGCGATGACCGCGAATGAACACCAAACATCGATGCTTGTCAATGCGATGCAGATCGTTATGATGGGTGCCGATGTCTGCCGACGAGGAGAACCGATGAGCGACCCCGGCCTGGCGTGCTGCACCCCCCTCACCGGCACCCCCATGTCCGTCGACCAGGCCGAGCAGGTCGTCCCGCTGCTCAAGGCCCTGGCCGATCCGGTCCGCCTGCGACTGGTCAGCCTCATCGCGGCGAGCGCGGGCGGCGAGGCGTGCGTCTGCGACCTCAACGACGCCTTCGACCTCACGCAGGCGACCATCAGCCACCACCTCAAGGTGCTGCACTCCGCCGGCCTGCTCGACCGCGACAAGCGCGGCGTGTGGGTCTATTACGCGGTGCGGCCCGAGGCGCTGACCGCCGTCGCCTCGCTCTTCGACACCGCGGCGCTGACCCCGGCGTGAGCTGGTCCGTCCCTCTGCTCGGCCGACAGGCACTCGCCGAGTTCCTCGGCTCGGCCGGGCTGGTGGCCGTCGTCATCGGGTCGGGCATCGCGGCGCAGCGCCTGTCCCCGGACGACGTCGGCCTCCAGCTGCTCGAGAACGCCCTGGCCACCGGAGCTGGGCTGGTCGCCCTGATCCTGGCCTTCGGGCCGGTGTCCGGGGGGCACTTCAACCCGGTGGTCACGCTGGCCGACCGGTGCTTCGGCGGCGTCAGCAACCGGCAGGTCGCGGTCTACCTCCCGGCGCAGCTGGTCGGCGGGGCCGTCGGCGCAGTCGTGGCCAACCTGATGTTCGACCTGCCGGCGGTGTCGGTCGCCACGACCGAACGCTCGGGCGGCGGCCTGTGGCTGTCGGAGACGGTGGCCACCTTCGGCCTGGTGGTGCTGATCTTCGCGCTGGTCCGCGCCGGTCGCGCCGCGCTGGCGCCGTTCGCCGTCGGCGCCTACATCGCCGCGGCCTACTGGTGGTCCTCGTCGACGAGCTTCGCCAACCCGATGATCGACGTCGCCCGCACCCTCTCGGACACCTTCGCCGGCATCGCCCCGGGGTCGGTCCCGATGTTCGTGGTGGCGCAGCTCCTGGGCGGTGCCGCCGCGGTCGCCGTCGTGACGCTGCTGTACCCCCAGGTCGAAGCCGTCGCCGATGCCGTCGTCGTCCCGCACGACACCGACCGCCCCGCTCCCCAGGAGTCCTCGTGAACGAGAAGCCCAGCGTCCTGTTCGTCTGCGTGCACAACGCCGGCCGGTCCCAGATGGCCGCCGGTTGGCTCCGCGGCCTGGCCGGCGACGCCGTCGAGGTGCGGTCGGCCGGGTCCCTGCCCGGCGACCGGGTCAACCCGGCCGCGGTCGAGGCCATGGCCGAGGTCGGCATCGACATCTCCGACCAGCGGCCCAAGGTGCTGACGACGGACGCGGTCGAGGCGTCCGACGTCGTCATCACCATGGGCTGCGGCGACGCCTGCCCGGTCTTCCCGGGCAAGCGCTACCTGGACTGGCAGCTCGACGACCCCGCCGGGAAGGGCGTGGACTCGGTCCGGCCGATCCGCGACGAGATCGGGCAGCGCATCCGCGGGCTGCTCGCGGAGCTCGGGGTCCCGGCCCGCTGACTCCTCAGTCGAGGTCGTCGCGCTCCAGCAGGAAGAAGAACGGCGCCGGCAGACCGCGCATGTCCATGGCGCCGATGACGGCGTCGGGACCGATGCGGCGGAACACGTCCACGATCGGCAGCGCGTCGTAGACCATCGCCGCGGTGGTCACGCCGCGGTGCTCGATCGTCCGCAGCCGGGCCTTGGGCTTGTTCGTGTACAGCAGCGGGCGCAGCCGGCCGACCACGGTCCGCACCGGCCACAGCCCTGCCAGTCCCGCGTGGTCGCGCAGCAGTGACAGCGGGATCCAGGCCGGGTCCACCGGCCGCGGCCGCCCGCTCCGGCCGGCGAAGAGCAGCGGGTGCACGGACTCCGGGCCGGAGAACTCCTTGCCGTACCAGCCGTAGGCCTCGAGCAGCCCGTCCAGCCGCGAACCGGTGGGCAGACCGCTCCCCCGCCAGCGGCCGAGCATGTCGGCGGCCGGCACGGTGGGCAGGCCGTCGAAGAAGGCGAGCGCCTCCTCGGGGGCGACGCCGGACCGGTGGTCGGCGAGCCACCGGGCGGCGGCCTCGTCGCTCAGCTGCGGGATCGTGGTCACGCGACGGGACGCTCGAACGTCACGAGCACGCCCTCGACACCTCCGGGACCGACCCGGCCCTTCACCTCGACGGACGTGATGGCCTTGAGCTGCCAGCCGTCGCGTGCGCGGTCGTTGAGGACCTTCTCCAGCTTGTCGCCGGACATCTTGCCCCCGAGCATCCCCTCGCGGATCTCCTCGACCTTGTACTCGTAGCGCGCTGCCATCGCCTGCTCCGTCCGTCGCCGTCGTCGGTCGTCGCGGCCCACCCTGCCAAGGTCGGGTGCCCCCGTCGACCCCAGCCGCTCAGGCCGGCACCGGCAGGGTGCGACGCCTCAGACGATGGCGACCGGGTCGAGCATCGACCCGGTGGCGCCCTCGATCTTCAGCGGCAGCGCGACGAAGAGGAACTCGTACACCCGCTCGCGGGAGATCTCCTCGAGGTAGACCGACTCGAAGAGGTAGATGGCGTTCTCGATGAGCAGCAGCGTGTGCACCGGCTGGGGGTTGGCCGGCGTGCCCGGGTCCGGCGCGGGCTGCACCTCGAAGGTTTCGGTGTCGCTGCCCACCGCGACCACGCCCTGCTCCAGCAGCCAGCGCGCGGCACTGATGTCGGGCCCGGCCGTGACGTGCCGGGCCAGCCCCTCGGGGTCGGGCCACTGGCTCAGGTAGCCGGACCGGATGAGGATGACGTCGCCCGGCCGCACGGTCACGCCCTGGTGCTCGGCCACGGCCCGCAACTCGTCGGCGCCCACGGGCTCGTGCGCCGGCAACGCCTCGATGCCGCGGTAGGCCGGCACGTCGAGGAGGACGCCGCGGGTGATGAACGGCGGGAGCTTGGCGCCGTCGCCCAGC
>DASQTE010000192.1:0-9934 GCA_035642035.1 Blastococcus sp. | reverse complement strand
GGCGCGACTACTGTGACCACGCCGGGCCGAACCCTGATCGACGAGCCGGGCCATCCAGAGACCGAGAACGGGAGTGCGCGTGTCCGTAGGAGAGATCGCCGGGCTGATCGCAGCCTGCGCCCTGGTGCTGCTGGTGCTGGTAGCCGCCGTAGCGCTGCTCAAGCTCGGCCGCACGCTCGACGAGACCACCCTGACCATCCGGCAGGTCCGCGAGCAGAGCGCCCCGATCCTGACCCAGGCCAACACGACGGTCACCCACGTGAACAGCAACCTCGAGCGCGTGGACGACATCACCGGCAACGCCGCCAACGTCTCCAGCAACGTGGCCGCGCTGACCAGCGTCGTCGCCGCCACGCTCGGCAGCCCGCTGATCAAGGTCGCGGCCTTCAGCTACGGCGTGCGCAGCGCCACGAAGAAGAAGCGCGAGGGCCAGGCGATCGCCGAGGCCGCCGCGCGCGACAAGGCAGCGCGTCGTGAGCGCCGCGCCGCCCGGCGGGCCGCCTGATGCGCCGGCTCTTCTGGCTGGCGATGGGCATCACCATCGGCGCGCTCGTCGTGCGCAAGCTCAGCCGTGCCGCCGAGAAGATGACCCCCGCCGGCATCGGCGCGTCCATCGCCGAGGGCCTGCGCGACCTCGCCGACGCCATCGGCGACTTCGGTGCCGACGTCCGGGACGCGATGGCCGAGCGCGAGCGGGAGCTGCGTGCGGGTACCGGTCTCGACGCCCCGCTGCCGACAGGCGACCAGGTGCACCTGCCGCAGCTGCCCGGCCGTCGCGGTGCCCACGCCGCCGACAGCTGACGCCCGTCCGCGGGCGCCCGACCGATTCGCAGAACTGAGTAGAACCTGATGCAGACCGCCGAGATCCGTCGCCGCTTCCTCGAGCACTTCGCCGAGCGCGGGCACACCGTCGTCCCCAGTGCCTCGCTGGTGTCCCCGGACCCGTCGCTGCTGTTCACCGTCGCCGGCATGGTGCCGTTCATCCCGTACCTGACCGGCCGGGAGCCGGCCCCCTTCCCGCGGGCGACCAGCGTGCAGAAGTGCGTCCGCACCCTCGACATCGAGGAGGTGGGCAAGACCACCCGGCACGGCACGTTCTTCCAGATGAACGGCAACTTCTCCTTCGGCGACTACTTCAAGGACGGGGCGATCCAGTACGCCTGGGAGCTGATCACCGGGAAGGTCGAGGACGGCGGGCTCGGCTTCGACCCGGACAGCATCTGGGCCACTGTCTACCTGGACGACGACGAGGGCGCCGACGCCTGGCACCGCATCGCAGGGCTGCCCAAGGACCGCATCCAGCGCCTGGGCAAGAAGGACAACTACTGGCACACCGGCGCCGCAGGCCCGGGCGGCCCCTGCTCGGAGATCTACGTCGACCGCGGGCCGGAGTTCGGCCCCGACGGCGGCCCGGCGGTGGACACCGCCGGCGACCGGTTCCTGGAGATCTGGAACCTCGTCTTCATGCAGTACGAGCTCGACGAGGTCCGCAGCAAGGAGGACTTCCGCGTCCTCGGCGAGCTGCCGAAGAAGAACATCGACACCGGCATGGGCCTCGAGCGGGTGGCCTACCTGCTGCAGGGCGTCGACAACATGTACGAGATCGACGAGGTCGCCCCGGTGCTGCGCCGGGCCGCCGACCTGGCCGGGGTCACCTACGGTCGCGACCACGAGGCCGACGTCCGGCTGCGCGTGGTCGCCGACCACGTGCGCAGCGGCCTGATGCTCATCGGCGACGGCGTCACGCCCGGCAACGAGGGCGGCGGCTACATCCTCCGCCGGCTGCTGCGCCGCGCCGTCCGCTCGATGAAGCTGCTCGGCATCGACGAGTCCACGCTGCCCGAGCTGCTGCCCGTCTCCCGCGACGCGATGAGCGCCAGCTACCCCGAGCTCGCCACCGACTTCGACCGGATCTCCGCCGTCGCCTACGCCGAGGAGGAGGCCTTCCGCCGCACGCTGAGCGCCGGGACGACGCTGTTCGACACCGCGGTCAAGCAGGCCAAGGCGGCGGGTACCCCGGCGCTGTCGGGCGACCAGGCGTTCTCGCTGCACGACACCTACGGGTTCCCGATCGACGTCACCCTCGAGATGGCCGCCGAGCAGGCCGTCACCGTCGACGAGGAGGGCTTCCGCGCGCTCATGAAGGAGCAGCGCGACCGCGCCCGCGCCGACGCCCACGCCAAGCGGACCGGCTCGGTCGACGTCCTGGCCTACCGGCGGCTGCTCGCCGAGCACGGGCCGACGGACTGGCAGGCCTACGACACACTGCGCACCGACTCGCGGGTCCTCGCCGTGGTGGCCGAGGAGGAGGGCCCGGCGGTCGCGGGGACGGGCGACATCGTGCGCGTCGTCCTCGACCGGACGCCGTTCTACGCCGAGTCCGGCGGCCAGGTCGCTGACGCCGGCGTCCTCACCTGGGACGGCGGGCGCGCGGAGGTCATCGACGTCCAGCGGCCGGTCAAGGGCCTGGTCGCCCACCAGGTGCGGGTCCTCGAGGGCGAGCTGCGGGACGGCGCGGAGCTGACCGCCGAGGTCGACTACGAGTGGCGCCTGTCGGCCTGCCAGGCCCACTCGGGCACCCACGTGGTACACGCCGCGCTGCGCCAGGTGCTCGGCCCGCAGGCGCTGCAGTCCGGCTCCTACAACCGGCCGGGCTACCTGCGGCTGGACTTCGCCTGGCAGGGCGCGCTCAGCCAGCAGCAGCGCAGCGACATCGAGGACGTCGCCAACGCCGCCGTCCGCGCCGACCACAAGGTGACGGCGTCCTTCATGACGCTGCCCGAGGCCCGGGCCTTCGGTGCGCTGGCGCTCTTCGGTGAGACCTACGGCGAGCAGGTGCGCGTCGTCGAGATCGGCGGGCCCTGGTCGCGCGAGCTGTGCGGTGGCACGCACGTCCGGGGCAGCGCCCAGATCGGCACCCTGGCCCTGACCGGCGAGTCGTCGGTCGGCTCCGGCGCCCGCCGCGTCGAGGCCGTCGTCGGCCTGGAGGGCTTCCGCTACCTGGCTCGGGAGCGCGACCTGGTCCGCCAGCTCGCCGAGCTGCTGAAGACGCCGGCCGACGGCCTGACCGAGCGGGTCACCGGGATGCTGTCCCGGCTGCGGGACGCCGACAAGGAGCTCGCCGAGCTGCGCGCCCAGCAGTCGGTCGCCGCGGCCGGCCAGCTCGCCGCCGCGGCCAAGGACGTCTCCGGGGTCGCCGTCGTGACCGGGGCGCCGGCGGGCCTGGGCGGGGGCGACCTGCGCACGCTCGCCCTCGACGTCCGCGGGCGACTCGCCGACCGGCCGGCCGTGGTCCTGCTGGCGTCGGAGTCCGGTGGCAAGGTGGCACTGGTGGCCGCGCTGAACCCGGCAGCCCTCGAGCGCGGGCTGTCGGCCAACGACGTGCTGCGGGCCGCCGCGGCGCCGGTCGGTGGCCGCGGCGGAGGCAAGGCAGACGTCGCCCAGGGCGGCGGCACCGATCCCGCGGGTATCCCCGCGGCACTGCAGGCCGGCGAGCAGGCGGTCGTGACCGCCACGGGAAGGTGACCAACGTGTCCGACACCGAGTACAACCCCGAGGACACCGGCCCGGTCGGCGGACGGCGGCGCGAGCTGCCGGCCGTGCCACCGGCCCGGCCCCGCGCGACGCCGGCCCAGCCGACGTACCACCCCACGACCGAGCTCGACCTCAGCCGCGGGTTCCCGCCGGTCTCCAACGAGACGAGCGAGATCGACCTCAGCGGTGGCTGGCCGGAGCACCTCAAGGTGCCGCCGCGCCCGCCGGCGGCCCAGCGCTCCGGGGGCCGGGTGCTGGGCGTCGACGTCGGCACCGTGCGCGTCGGGCTTGCCATGTCGGACCCGACCGGGACCCTCGCCAGCCCGCTCGAGACCCTCCGCCGGGCCAAGGACAGGTCCGATCTGGACCGCCTGGCCGCCCTCGTCGTGGAACACGAGGTGACGGAGGTGGTGGTGGGAGAGCCGGTGCACCTGTCGGGTGCGTCGGGCGCCTCCGCCCAGGATGCCGCCGATTACGCTCAGGAACTAGCCGACCGCATTCCGGATGTGCCGGTGATCCTGATCGACGAAAGGCTCTCCACCGTGACCGCAGCCAGTCACCTGCGCGAAGGCGGCATCGACAGCCGCAAGCAGCGCCCGGTCATCGACCAGGCGGCCGCCGTGGTCATCCTGCAACAGTTCCTCGACAGCCGGCGGCCGCGCACGTGAGCGGCCGAGGCGGGCGGCACTCCTCTCCGGAGGGCCCGTTCCCGCCCCCGGGCGACCTCGGCTTCGGCGCCCCGCGGTACGAGGCGTCCCGCTACGAGGTCCCGCCGTACGTGACCGGTGGCCTCGAGCCCCTCGGCCGGGAGGCCGCCGGCGGAGGCCGCCGGGTCCTCGACCGGTACGACGACCCGACCGGGCCGCTGGTGGAGCCGGACGGGTGGTCCCACGGCTCCGGTGACCACCCCGCCCACCCACTGAGCGCCCGCCACAGCGGCGACGACCGCTCCGGCGGCTGGGGGGGCGGCGGCAACGACCTGCCGACGTCCCACCCCTCCGCTCCGCTCCCGCCCCGGCCGCAGGGCGTGTGGGAGAAGCTGCAGCCGCGTGAGGACACGACGCGCGACGACGCGCAGACCGTCGCTGCGCCGCTGATCCCCGGCAGCCCCCTCGACACGCCCGCCCGCCGCGGGCAGACTTCCCGTCCCGTGGGCGGTTCCCACGCGTCCGACGACGACGCGGACGACCTGCACGACGATGCGGCCACCGAGGCGCACCTCCTGGACTCCGACGAGGACCATGCCTGGGAGGAGCACACGGGTGGCCTCGACGTCATCGGCGCCCACGTCGAGGACGACGAGCCCGGGCGTCGCGGACGCCGCCGGCGCCGCCGGGACGCCGAGCGCCCGCGCGGCCGGCACGGCGCGCACTCCGACCCTGCCGACGCCGACGAGGAGTCGCTCGTCCACGACGGCGCCTTCGGCGAGGACGTCCTCGTCGAGCCGTACGACGAGCGGACCGGCCGCACGCGCCGGCGCCGCAGCCCGATCGCCGTGGTCCTGTCGCTGCTCGTGCTCGCCGGCCTCGTGGTGGGCATCGTGCTCGGCGGCCAGAAGCTGATAGCGCTCATCGACCCCGTGGCCGAGGACTACACCGGGCAGGGCACGGGCGACATCTCCGTCCGCGTCCAGGACGGCGACACCCTCAGCGACATCGGCCGCACCCTGGTGGAGGCCGACGTCATCGCCTCCGTCAGCCCGTTCGTGGACGCGGCCGAGGCGAATGCCGCCTCGACGGGCATCCAGCCGGGGGTCTACTCCATGCGGCTGCAGATGAGCGGCCAGGCGGCCCTCGACCAGCTGCTGGACCCCGCGTCCCGTCTGCTGTCCCGGGTGACCCTGCCGGAGGGCCTGACCGTCGAGCGGACGCTCGCCCGCATCGCCGAGGAGACCGGGCGGCCGATCGAGGAGTACCAGGCGGCCGCGGCCGACACCGCTGCCCTGGGGCTGCCGGCCTACGCCAACGGGCAGCTGGAGGGCTTCCTCTTCCCGGCCACCTACGACGTCGAGCCGGACACCGCGCCGGCGGACGTGCTGCGCCAGATGGTCGCCCGGAGCACCGAGGTGCTCGCCGGGCTCGGCATCGCCGAGGCCGACCGCCTCACGGTGGTCACCAAGGCCAGCCTGGTGCAGGCCGAGGCCGGGTCGGTCGAGGACATGGGCAAGGTGGCCCGGGTGCTCGAGAACCGGATCTCCGACGGCATGGCCCTGCAGCTGGACACCACGGTCAACTACGCCAACGGCAAGGGCGGCATCACCACCACGGCCGACGACCGCGCCAACCCCTCGCCGTACAACACCTACCTGTACCCGGGTCTGCCACCGGGCGCCATCAACAACCCGGGCGAGGACGCGCTGCGCGCGGTGCTGAACCCGACCCCGGGTGACTGGCGCTTCTTCGTGGTCGTCGACCCGGACACCGGCGACACGCGGTTCGCGGCCACCATGGCCGAGCACGACGCCAACGTGGAGCTGTTCCGGCAGTGGCTGCGAGACAACCCTGAGGGCTGAGACGAGAGGCAGGCGGGCGGCCGTCCTCGGTCGTCCGGTCGGCCACTCGCTGTCCCCGGTCCTGCACCGGGCGGCGTACGAGGCGCTCGGGCTGACGGACTGGACCTACGACGCCCTCGACATCGGGGCCGCGGACCTGCCGGTGCTCCTCGCCGGACTGGGGGAGGAGTGGCGCGGCTTCTCGGTGACGATGCCCTGCAAGCAGGCGGCCGTCGACGTGGCCGACGTGGTGGAGCCCCTGCCGCGCCTGCTGCACGCGGCCAACACCCTGGTGCGGACGCCGCAGGGCTGGCGGGCGGAGAACACCGACGTCGCGGGCGTCGGCATGGCGCTGCAGCTGGCCGGGGTCGAGCAGGTCGGCTCCGCGGTCGTGATCGGCGCGGGCGGGACGGCGGCCGCCGCGGCGGTGGCCCTCGCCTCCCTCGGGGCCGAGCTCGTGGAGGTCGTCGTCCGCGACCCCGCCCGGGCCCGTGACGTCCTGGGCGTGCTCGGCACCCTCGGCGTGCCGGCCGAGGTCATCCCGCTCGGAGAGGCGGCCCTGGACGCGCCGCTCGTCGTCAGCACCGTCCCGGTCGACGCCCAGCCCGCGCTGCTCGGCCTGCCGTGGCGGGCCGAGCACACCCTGCTCGACGTGCTCTACGCGCCCTGGCCGACCCCCCTCGCCGAGCGCGTCGCGGCCGCCGGCGGCACGGTCGCCGGGGGTCTGGACGTGCTCTTCTGGCAGGCGACCGCCCAGGTCGAGCTGATGACCGGCCTGCCGGCGCCCATCGCGGCGATGCGCACCGCACTCGACGCGGCCGTCGCGACCCGCTGACGGCGGGTCCGTGGAGCTCTCCCGGCCGGTGCTGGTCGGTGCCGTCCTGCTGGTCGCCGTGCTGGCGGGACCGTGGTCGGCCCGGGTCGCCGTGCGGCTGGCGAGCCGGGACGCCGCCGCCGTCCCGTCGGCGACCCGCGTGGGGGGAACGACGGCGCTGCTGGCCGGCCTGCTCGCGGGGACCGTCGAGCTCCTCGGGCTCCGCCCGGCGACCGCGGCGCTGGCCTGGGCCGCGGGGGCGGCCGTCGTCCTCGGATCCGTCGACCTGCTGAGCCACCGGCTGCCCGACCGGGTCACCTATCCGGCCGCGCTGGTGTGCGCCGTGGCGTTCATCGTCGACGCGGCGGTGCTCGGCACCTGGGGCGCGCTGCTCCGGGGGCTGCTGGCCGCCGTCGTCTCCTTCGCCGTCGGCGTCGTCGCCGCCATGCTCTCCCCGGACGGCTTCGGCTTCGGGGACGTCAAGCTGCTGGGCCTCCTCGGCCTGGTGCTCGGCTGGTTCGGCTGGGGCGTGCTGATGACCGGGGTCTTCCTCGGGCTGCTGACCGGCGCGCTCGTGTCGCTGCTGCTGCTGGCCACCAGGCGGGCCGGCTGGCGGACCGCCATCCCGTTCGGGCCGCCCCTGCTGACCGGGGCCGTCCTCACCCTGGCCCTCGGCGCCGTCTCCCTCCAGTGAGGGAATGGAACGGCCACCCTTCAGGGGCCCGCCCGAGCGGGCGAGGGAAGGGGCAAGGGGGGTCCTTCTAGAATCGGTCGCATGTTGCGCTGGCTGACCGCAGGTGAATCGCACGGTCAGCAGCTCACGGGCATCCTCGAGGGGCTGCCCGCCGGGGTGGAGGTGCAGAGCACCGACATCGACCTGCAGCTCGCCCGCCGTCGCCTGGGGCACGGCCGGGGCGCGCGCATGTCCTTCGAGCAGGACGAGGTCACGCTGACCGGCGGCGTCCGCCACGGCCGCACGCAGGGCGGCCCCATCGCCATCCAGGTGGGCAACACGGAGTGGCCGAAGTGGTCGACGGTCATGGCGGCCGACCCGGTCGACCCGGAGGTGCTCGCCGGTCAGGCCCGCAACGCGCCGCTGACACGCCCGCGGCCCGGCCACGCCGACCTCGCCGGCATGCAGAAGTACGGGTTCGACGACGCCCGGCCGGTCCTGGAGCGGGCCAGCGCCCGCGAGACCGCCGCCCGCGTGGCCCTGGGCACCGTCGCCCAGGCGTTCCTCCGGCAGGTGCTCGACGTCGACGTGGTCAGCCACGTGGTGGCCATCGGCCCGGTGGTCGTGCCCGAGGGCGTGCTGCCCGGCCCGCACGACAACGCGCGCATCGACGAGGACCCGGTCCGCTGCGCCGACCCGGCCACCAGCGAGCGCATGGTCGCCGAGATCGACGACGTCCGGAAGAACGGCGACACCCTCGGCGGGGTCGTCGAGGTGGTCGTCCACGGACTCCCGCCGGGCCTGGGCAGCCACGTGCACTGGGACCGCCGCCTCGACTCGCGGCTGGCCGGCGCGCTCATGGGCGTGCAGTCGGTGAAGGCCGTCGAGGTCGGCGACGGTCTGGAGACCGCGCGCCGCCGGGGCTCGGTGGCGCACGACGAGATCGAGCTGGCGGACGGCCGCGTGCAGCGGCTCACCGACCGCGCCGGCGGCATCGAGGGCGGCATGACCAACGGCGAGGTGCTGCGTGTCCGGGCCGCGATGAAGCCGATCTCGACGGTGCCCCGCGCGCTGGCCACCGTCGACACCGCGACGCTGGAGCCCGCCGTCGCGATCAACCAGCGCAGCGACGCCTGCGCGGTGCCCCGCGGCAGCGTCGTCATGGAGGCGATGGTGGCCCTCGTGCTCGCCGACGCCGTCCTGGAGAAGTTCGGCGGGGACTCGGTGGCCGAGACCCGCCGCAATGCCCAGGCGTACCTCGACGCCCTGCCCATCCGATGAGCACCCCGCTGCTGGTGCTGGTCGGCCCGCCGGCGTCGGGGAAGACGACCGTCGGCACGGCCCTGGCGGACGTGCTCGGGGCGGACTTCCGGGACACCGACCACGACATCGAGTCGGCGGCCGGGTGCTCGGTCGCCGACCTGTTCGTCTCCGAGGGCGAGGACCACTTCCGGGCGCTGGAGGAGCAGGCGGTCGCCGCCGCCCTGGTCCAGCACGAGGGCGTCCTCGCGCTCGGCGGGGGAGCGGTGACCCGTGCCGCCACGCGGGAGCTCCTGGTGGCGTACGGCCGCGACGGCGGGACCGTCGTCTGGCTGGACGTCGACCTGCCGTCGGCGGCCAGGCGGGTCGGGCTCTCCCGGGACCGTCCCATCCTCGGGGTCAACCCGCGGGCGATGCTGCGGCACATGCTCGAGACCCGCGCGCCCCTGTACGGCGAGGTGGCGACGCTGACCGTGCAGACCGGGGGCCGTCCGCCCGAGGACGTCGTGGCCGAGATCCTCGCGGCGCTGCCCAGCGCCCGGACCGGCCGATGAGACGGGTCACCGTCCCGGGCGACAAGCCGTACGAGGTGGTCATCGGGCCGGGAGCGCAGGCCGAGCTCTCGCTCGTCCTCGCCGGGACGGCGAAGGCGGCGGTCGTGCACGCCCCGCCGCTGGCCGCCCTGGCCGGCGCCGCGGTGGAGACGCTGCAGACCGCCGGTGTGGCGGCCGAGGCCGTGGTCGTCCCCGACGCGGAGGCGGCCAAGACGGCGGAGGTCGCCGCCGGGCTCTGGGAGGAGTTCGGCCGGCTCGGCATGACCCGCTCCGACGCCGTCGTCGGCATCGGCGGGGGAGCGGTGACCGACCTCGCCGGCTTCGCGGCGGCGACCTGGACCCGCGGCGTCCGCGTGGTGCAGGTGCCCACCAGTCTCCTCGGCATGGTCGACGCCGCGGTCGGGGGCAAGACCGGGATCAACACCGGCGCGGGCAAGAACCTCGTCGGGGCGTTCCACCCGCCGGCCGCCGTGCTGGCCGACACCGACGTCCTCGCGGGGCTGCCGGAGGCGGAGTTCCGGTCGGGTCTGGCCGAGGTGGTCAAGTGCGGCTTCATCGCCGACGGCGCGATCCTCGACCTGCTCGCCGCGGACCCGTCGGGGCGGCGC
>DASQTE010000191.1:0-7685 GCA_035642035.1 Blastococcus sp. | reverse complement strand
CGACTAGCGGCACGTCGAGCCCGGCCGCGCTGTGTAGCGCGGCGACCTTCCCGAGGTCGGCACCTCGCGGACGGCGTGCCGCACCAGCGACGGCCACCGACGAACTCGCCACGCTGCTCCACCCGCTGGCGGCCGCCGTCGTGGGCGCCGGCGGCGTGCCCGTCGGTGGTGGGCTGGGCAGCCCCTGGCCTCCGGTACCCGGGGCCGGGGTCCCCTGACGGTCGCGCCGGGGCTCGGGCGCGACCGTCAGCGGGATCACGGAGCGGCAATGTCCGCCGCGCCGTACCTCGGCAGGAGGCTCTCGCCGAGCATGCGCTGGGGCCAGATGAAGCTCAGGCTCTGCCGGGCGATCCGCCACCCCTCCCCGGTGCGCCGGTACTCCTCCTCGTAGACCCCGAGCCAGAACAGGGGATTGCCCCCCTCGCGCATCTGGTCACCGGTGACGAAGTCGAGCAGGTAGACCAGCCCCGTCGCGGTGTCCGGTCCGGTGAGCTCCACGGTGTGGTTGGTGATCACGTGCAGGTTCGAGAAGTACCCGCTGGCATAGAAGGGCTGCTCCGCCTCGGCGAACTTCGCCGCGAAGGTGTCGCGCCCCTCCCACGTCCCGTACGGCCCGAACTCGCAGACCGCGTCCTCGGTGTAGACGGCGGCCAGCTCGTCGACCCGACCGGAATCCAGGTGCCTGGCCCCGAGGATGCGCAGATTCTTGATCGACTCGACGGCCAGGAGTTCCTCGACGGTCAGATCCGTGGCGGACATGGTGGCCGCTCAGTACGCGGCGGTCCCGCCGTCGACCGACAGCATGGCTCCGGTGATGCCGGCGCCGGCGTCGGACGCCAGCAGCACGGCCATCGCGGCGACCTCCTCGACCGTGTTCGGCCGCTTGAGGGCCGACTCCGCGGCGAACAGCTCGACCATCCCCTCGAACGTCAGGCCCATGCTCTCCGCCGTGCGGGGCCCGTTCTCCCGGACGATCTCGGTGATGACCAGGCCAGGGCAGATCGAGTTGACGGTGATGCCCTGGGTGCCCACCTCCTTGGCGGCGACCTTGGTGAGCCCGTTGATCGCGTGCTTGGCGGTGACGTAGCCGGAGAGGACCGGCTTGCCGTGCTTGCCCTCCACCGAGGACATGTTGATGATCCGGCCCCACTGCTGCGGGATCATGTGCTTGAGGGCGCGGCGGGTTCCGTAGAAGGTGGAGTACAGGTTCCACTTCATGTTGAGGTCCCAGTCCTCGTCGGTCACGTCGACCACGGGGCTGGTGGCGGCGGTGCCGCCGGCGTTGTTCACCATGATGTCGATCCGGCCGAAGTGCTCGACGGCGAAGTCGACGAGGGACTCGATGTCCTCCTTCTTCAGCACGTCGCCCTGCCGGAAGACCGCGCGGTCCCCGGCGTCCAGGTCGGCGACGACTTTCTCCCCCTTGTCGGCGCGACGGCCGTTGAGCACGACCTTGCCACCTTCCCGCAGAAACGCCTCGGCGATGCCGAGGCCCAGTCCCGCCGTCCCGCCTGTGATGACGGCGACCTTGTCCTGCAGCTGCATGGGGATGTCCTCCTCCGGCGCCGTGGCGCACTCGACTTTCTTGGGGCGGACCACAGTGAAGCACGCCACATCCGCTCGAAACAGCCCCCTCTTGCTGGGCTTCGTCCGGTGCGCGGACCGGGGCTTGCGCGCGCCGCCGGACTAGTTACTCTGCTCAGAGTCAACAAACGAGGGTGCGCTGGACGCACCCGTCGCCGGGTGCCCGCGGGCGCCGCTGGAGGACCCATGTCGAGCACGGCGGAGGCACGCGGGTGACGACGGCGCGCACGGCCACCACGAGAGTCGTCACGCTGGCCAGGCGGCCGGCCGGTGCGCCGGGACCGGACGACTTCGCCCTCGAGGAGCGGCCGGTCCCGGAGCTGTCGGACGGCCAGCTGCTGGTCCGCAACGCGTTCATGAGCGTCGACCCGTCGATGCGTGGCCGGCTGGAGGAGAGCGAGAAGCACTACACGACCAACTTCCGCGTCGGTGAGCCGCTGGACGGCTCGGCGCTGGGCCGGGTGGTCGAGAGCCGGGCCGACGGCGTGCCCGTCGGCGCCTGGGTCCGCCACCGGCTGGGCTGGCGCGACCACGCCGTCGTCGAGGCCGCCGCGGCCACGGT
Organism: Blastococcus sp.; assembly: GCA_035642035.1. Lineage (GTDB taxonomy): Bacteria > Actinomycetota > Actinomycetes > Mycobacteriales > Geodermatophilaceae > Blastococcus_B. The sequence goes on along the minus strand of DASQTE010000191.1, from coordinate 5,539 downwards.
CGTCGATGCGGAGCTGGCACCACCGGCGCACTGGCTCGGCGTCCTCGGCCAGACCGGTTTCACCGCCTACTGCGGGCTGGTGCGGGCGGGCGAGCTGCGGGCGGGCGACGTCGTCTTCGTCTCCGCGGCGGCCGGGGCGGTCGGGTCCGCCGCCGCGCAGCTGGCCCGTCTGCTCGGGGCCTCCCGGGTCGTGGGCAGCGCCGGCGGTGCGCGCAAGACCGCGCTGCTGGTCGAGGAGCTGGGCCTGGACGGCGCGGTCGACTACCGCGCCGAACGCGTCCGCGACGGCCTCGCGCGGGTCGCCCCCGACGGGATCGACCTGTACTTCGACAACGTGGGCGGGGACCACCTCGTCGCGGCGCTCGACGCGATGCGGCTGGAGGGCCGGGTGGCGCTCTGCGGGATGATCTCGCAGTTCGACACGGACCAGCCGCGCCCGAGCATCGACCACCTCATCCAGGCCGTCCTGAAGCGGATCACGCTGCGCGGGTTCATCGTCCGCGACCACGAGGACATCCGCCCGGAGTTCGAGCGCCGGGTCGCCGGGTGGCTGCGCAGCGGCGAGCTGGTGGCGAAGCAGACCGTCGTCGACGACCTCGCCCACGCCGTGGAGGCGTTCCTGGGCATGCTCCGCGGGGACAACGTCGGGAAGATGCTCGTCCGTCTCGACGACTCGGTGGACGCCTGAGCGTTCGCCGTCGTGCACGTCCGGAGGCGGGTTGCCGTCGCCGTCCACATCGAGGGTCCGGCCGCACGCCGGCGGGAGAGGAAGACATGGACCTGCAGCTCACGGGCAAACGGGCACTGGTGACCGGCGGCAGCCGGGGGATCGGCCGGGCCATCGCCGAGACGTTCGCCGAGGAGGGGGCATCGGTCGCACTGTGCGCCCGCGGCAAGGAGACGCTGGAGGAGGTCGCGGCCGAGCTACGGGGGCGGGGGGTGACCGTCTACAGCGAGGCCTTCGACGTCACCGACTCCGCCGCGCTCACCGGGTTCGTAGACCGCGCGGCTGCGGAGCTCGGTGGGCTCGACATCGTCGTCTCGAACACGTCGGCGAGTGCCAACAAGGGGCCGGACCAGTGGCAGATCGGCCTCGACGGCGACCTCGTGCCGCTGGTGCGGCTCATCGAGGCGGCCGTGCCGCACCTCGAGCGCGCGGGTGGCGGGGCGATCGTCTCCATCTCCTCGACCAACGCCTTCGACACCGCGCGCCCTGCCTCGCCGAACGCGTACTCGTCGATGAAGGCGGCGGTGCTGCACCACGCGGCCGCGCAGGCCCGCGCCCTGGCCCCGAAGGGCATCCGCGTGAACACGGTCTCGCCCGGCCCGGTCGAGTTCCCGGGCGGCGACTGGGACAAGATCCGCACGGGGCGCCCCGAGGTCTACGAGGAGGTGCTCGGGAAACTGCCCATCGGTCGGTACGGGCGGCCCGAGGACATCGCTGCCGCGGTCGTCTTCCTGGCCAGCCCGCGGGCGGGGTTCAGCACCGGGCTCAACTTCGTGGCCGACGGCGGCCTGGTCTCGCGGGTCCAGTCCTGACCGCCCGCGGGGTCTGACGGACATGGCCGGGCCCGCCGGGCGGCTGGACGTGGTCCTCGTCTGCGGGGGCCGCTGGCACGACTTCGACTACGCGCGGGTGCGCCTCCTCGAGGCGCTCGGGCGGCACGAGCGGGCGCGCACCCGCGTGTTCGAGGACTACGCCATGGGCAGCGCGGCCGCCGGGGACGCGCTCGGGGACGCCGACCTGCTGATCACCTACACGTGCGACCGCCGGCCCGACCCCGACCAGCAGCGCCGGCTGGTGGACTGGGTCGAGGCCGGCGGGCGGTGGCTCGCGCTCCACGGCACCAACTCCGCCATCGACGCCCCCGAACCCGGCGGCGAACGGCTCTTCCGGACGCCGCGCGCGCTCGGTCCGGTCGCGGAGGTGCTGGGCAGCCAGTTCCTCGGCCACCCGCCGATCGCCCCCCACCAGGTCGAGGTGACCCGTCCGGAGCACCCGCTGGTGCAGGGGATCGAGCCGTTCGAGGTGACCGACGAGCTCTACGTCAGCGAGCTGCACCCGCCCATCGAGGTGCTCCTGCACACCCGCTACTCCGGGCCCTGCCGCGGCTTCGAGGAGGGGGAGACCACGGACGACGAGCCGCGGCCGGTGCTCTACCTGAAGCGGTCCGGTGCCGGGACGGTCTGCTACTGCACCCTCGGGCACGCCCGGGGGCGGTTCGACGTCCAGGATCTCGGCGTCGACGACCTCGGCCGGGAGGACCGGGGGAGCTGGGTGGTGCCGGAGTTCGAGACCGTGCTGGAGCGGTGCCTCGCGTGGGGGCTGTACGGCGAGCTGCCCGCGCCGGCCGGGGAGCCGGCGCGGGCCTGACGCCGCTCAGTCCCGCGCGGTGCGGGGGAGGGGGTGGGGCGGCTCGGCGTTCTCCGCCATCACCGCGTTGATCGCGCGGTGCAGGTGCTGCACTCCGGGCTCGTTGCGCCCGAAGATCATGGTCTCCTGCTCCATCGCGGGGATGCCCCGCTGGACGCCGTAGCCGGTGAGGTAGTCCTCCCCGTAGGTGACGTCGTAGAACCAGTCGCGGGCGAACTCGGCCTCCTCGCGCTCCCGGTCGTCGGAGGGAGGCGTGCGGGTGAGGATCCGCTGCTCGGTCATCGACTCGGTCGGCGTGGCGCCGGGGAGGGGGAAGGCGACGGCGATCCGGTCCCGCAGGCCGCCGGCGATCGCGAAGCCCGGGAATAGCCAGACGATGGGGCCGACGAGGGTGGCCGGGTCCCACTCCTCGCGCGGCGTGTCCCCCACGTCCGCGACGGGACGCAGCGCGAAGGCGTTGCGCTGGTGCCAGCCGAAGGCGTCCCAGGCCGCGGTGTTGCTCAGGTTGGTCCTGAAGACGGTGTTCGTGTGCAGCGACGCGAAGTGGTAACCCTCCAGGTAGCCCTCGACGGCGACCTTCCAGTTCGGGCCGGGCATCATCCGCGTCGAGAAGTGGTGGGTCTCGTCCAGGCGCAGGGACGCCAGCACGGGGCCGACGTCGCCGAGCCAGGTGTCGAGGTCCATCGGCGCGCCCGGGGTGAGGCACACGAAGACGAGGCCGTGGCGCTCCTCCACGGGCAGCTGGACCAGCCCGCGCCGGCTCGTGTCGAAGTCCCCGAACGTGGTGGCGCCATAGACGCCGGCGAGCGACCCGTCCATGCGGTAGGACCACGCGTGGTACGGGCAGGTGAGCGTGCGGCTGCGACCGATCCCGGCCGGGCACACCTCCGCGCCGCGGTGCCGGCAGACGTTGAGCATCGCGTGCACCACGCCCTGCGCGTCCCGGGTGATGACCACCGGTGTGCCGGCGACCTCGATCGCCTTGTGGCTGTTGGGGCCGACCAGCTCGCAGGAGAGGGCCAGCGGCAGGGGGACCCGGCGGAAGAGGAGCGCCTTCTCGGCCTCGAACAGGGCCGGGTCGAGGTAGTTGGCCACCGGCTCGACCCAGGTGCTCTCGGCCTGGTCGGTCGTCTTCGCGGCGACGAGGGCGCGCACCCGGTCGACGAGGGACAGCGCCTCCTCCCGAGCGGCGAGGTCGAGCTCGAGGCCGGACACGTACTCCGGGACGACGGCGGTCATGGCAGCTCCCCAGGTGAAGTTGTATAGATGACTTCAGTCTGGGGTGCCGGACCGCCGGTCGTCAATCCCGGGTGGCGAACAGGTGCGCCGTCTCGTTCACCGAGACCACGACCACGCGGCCGCCGGGCATCAGGCGCAGCCGGGTCACCGAGGTGTAGCCGGGGTTGAGCCAGAACAGCGCCGGGATCCCGAGGACCCCGCCGACCATGGCGTTGATCGTGCCGCCGTGGCAGACGGCGACGATCCGGGCGACCGGCCACCGCTCGAACAGCTCCGCGAGGCAGCCGGAGACCCGCCGGCGGAAGGCCTCGACGTCCAGCTGCGGGACGAAGTCCTCGTAGCGGCCCTCGGCGATAGCGATGGCGCGGGGATCGGTGGGTCCCATCTCCTCGACCGCGGTGTACGCCCGCGGCGGGAGGTCGGTGTCCCACTCCCGCAGGTCGTCGACGACGGCGTCGACCTCGCGGCCCATCTCTCCGGCCACCGCGTCGGCTGTCTCCAGCGCCCGTCGCATCGGGCTGGTGACCAGCACGTCGACGTCCTCGCCCTTCAACCAGGTGCCCAGGCGCCGGGCCTGTTCCACGCCCTCGGGTGCGAGCGGGGGCTGCTGGATGCCGGAGACGGGCAGGCCGTGGCGGACGAGCAGGAGTTCGGTCATGGTGCCTCTCGGTACGGGCGGGCGCCGGATGCGGTGGTCAGCCGGCGATGGTGCGGTCGCCCTCCCAGTAGGGGCGGCGCAGGGCGCGCTTGTCGAGCTTCCCCATGACGTTGCGGGGCAGGGCGGCGACGATCTCGTAGGTCTTGGGGCACTTGTAGGAGGCCAGGTGCTCCCGGCACCAGGCCGCCAGCTCGGCCGGGTCGGGCGCGGTGCCGGCCGGGACGACGAGCGCCTTCAGCGCCTCGCCGAGGTCGCCGTCGGGCACGCCGATCACCGCGACGTCGGCCACCTGCGGGTGCTGCAGCAGCACCTTCTCGCTCTCGGCCGGGTACAGGTTCACGCCGCCGGAGACGACCATGTCGGCCACCCGGTCGGTGATGAACACGAAGCCGTCGTCGGTCACGTAGCCGACGTCCCCGAGGGTGGCGACCCCCGGTGCGAGGTAGGCGGACCGGGTCTTCTCCGCGTCCGCGTGGTAGCTGACCTCGCGACCCGGCGGCGTGCGGAACCCGAGGACGCCCACCTGGCCCGGCCCCAGCTCCGACCCGGACTCGTCCACGACGACGACCTCGAAGGGCTCCACGACCCGCCCGACCGAGCCCGGGTGGGCCAGCCACTCCTCGCTGGTGATGCGGCAGACCGTGCCGATCTCGCTGCCGCCGTAGCTCTCCACCAGCACCGGGCCGAACCAGTCGATCATCGCCCGCTTGACGTCGCCGGGACAGGCCGAGCCGGTGTGCGCCACGTTGCGCAGGCTGGAGACGTCGTACCGGGACCGGACCTCCGGCGCCAGGGCCAGCAACCGGGAGAAGTGCGTGGGCACCATGACCGACGACGACACCCGGTACCGCTCGACCAGCTGCAGGACGCGCTCCGCGTCGAACCGGCCCAGGACGACGACCGGTTGGCCGGACAGCAGGTGGCGCACCGACGTGAGCGGGCCGTTGTGCTGGAGCGGGCCGACGACGAGGTGCGGGCCCGCGGGAAAGCCCGAGCGGGCGGCCAGGATCGAGGCGTACTCGGCGGCCGAGCCGATGGTGGACGGCGCCCACCGCACCGGTGTGCCGCGCGCCTTGCCGGTCGTGCCCGACGTGTAGACCAGGGGCGGTCGCGCCGGGCGGTCCGTGGACTCCGGCAGGCTGCGTCCCCCTGCCGTCCAGTCCGCCCAGGACGTCGTCCCCCCGGGGAGCTCCTCGGCGGAGTGGACCACGACCAGGGAGATCCCGGTCTCGCGCGCCGCCGCGACGGCTGCGGCCGCACCGGCGGGG
>DASQTE010000190.1:0-6262 GCA_035642035.1 Blastococcus sp. | reverse complement strand
TCCGCCAGCTTGAGCACCCGGTCGCGCAGGGCGACGCGCGGCGCAGCCGTGGTCGGACGCGGATCGGTGGTCGTCATGCCTAGAGCTTTCCCAGCCCTGCGCTCAAGTACCTGTGCTCTTCACGTGAATCGACGGGTAGGTTCTGTTCCCGGCGAACAAGGGGGCGGTGTGGCGGACGACGACCTGGGCATCCCGGCAGCGGTGGCCGAGGCGATGCGCGAGGAACTGCCGTCGGTCGCGGAGCAGACCGTCTCCGCGATCGTCGTGGAGGTGCCCAGCTACGCCGACGCCTTCAGCGGCGAGATGGGGCGGACGATCGAGAACGCCGTCCAGCTCGCCCTCGGCGGCTTCCTCGTCCTGGCCTCCGCCGGTGGGGAGGGCGATGCGAGCACGCCCATCCAGCCGGCGCTCGACGGCGCCTACGCCCTCGGCCGGGGTGAGGCGCGCAGCGGGCGGTCGATGGACGCGCTGCTGGGCGCCTACCGCGTCGGCGCGCGGGTGTCGTGGCGGCACATGGCCGACAGCGGCGTGCGGGCCGGCCTGACCGCGGAGCAGCTCGCCCGGTTCGCCGAGCTGGTGTTCGCCTACATCGACCAGCTCTCGGCGGCCAGCGTGGCCGGGCACAGCGACGAGCTGGCCACCAGCGGCCGGGTCCGCGAGCGCTACCGGGAGCGGCTGGCCGACCAGCTGCTGGGCGGCGCCGCCCGTCACGAGCTGGACGCCGCGGCCGAGCGGGCCGACTGGACGCCGCCGCGCACGCTGACCGCCGTCGTCGTCCCGGAGGCGCGGGTCCGCGGGGCGCTCGCCTCGCTGGATCCCCGCACGCTGCGCTCGACCGGTGAGGTGCCGGGCCCGGCGTCGTCGGGCGAGCTGGTGGCACTGCTGGTGCCGGATGCCGAGGGCCGGTCGCGGCCGGCGCTGATGCGGTCGCTGGCGGAGTCGGAGGCGATCGTGGGGCCGGCGCGGCCGTGGGGCGAGGTCGACGTGTCGTACGCGCGGGCGCTGCGTGCGGTGCAGCTCGGTCTGACGGCGGAGGGCGCGGAGCCCGTGGACACCGAGAGCCGGCTCGCCGACCTGGTGCTGCGCGCCGACGAGGGAGCGCTGGCCGACCTGCGGGCGCAGGCCCTCGCCCCGCTCGCGGACCTGGGGGAGAGCGCGCGGGAGAAGCTGACCGAGACGCTCCGTTCGTGGCTGCTGCACCACGGGCGACGGGAGGCGATCGCGGCCGAGCTGTTCGTGCACCCGCAGACCGTGCGGTACCGGATGGGGCAGCTGCGCGAGCTGTACGGCAAGCGGCTCGAGGACCCGCGCACGGTGCTCGAGCTGACCCTCGCCCTGGGCGTCTCCCCCGGCTGACCACGGGGCGCGGCCGGGCCATGATCGCGGGATGACCGTCGACCTGGCTGCCGCTGCCGACTTCCTGGCGTCCTCCGCCCGTGTGCTGGACCGGCGTCGCTTCGACCTGCTGTTCGGGGACGGCGACGCCGGTGCCGTGCTCGCGGCCGTCGACGGGTACCGCAACCCGGACGGCGGCTACGGGTGGGGCCTGGAACCGGACCTCCGCTCGCGCACCAGCCAGCCCGGCGGGGCGCTGCACGCCTTCGAGGCGTTCGCCGACCTGGTGCCGCGCGTCGCCCCCCGCGCGGTGGAGCTCTGCGACTGGCTGGACGCCGTGACGCTGCCCGACGGGGGCCTGCCGTTCGCGCGGCCGGTGCCCGACAAGGCCGCGAGTGCGCCGTTCTGGGCGGATGCGGACAGCGGGACGTCGTCCCTGCAGATCACGGCGATCGTGGCGGCGGCCGCGCACAGGGTCGCGGTGGCGGATCCGGGGGTCTCCGGCCATCCGTGGCTCACGCGCGCGACCGGGTACTGCCTGCGGGCGGTGCGCGATCTCGACGAGCCGCACGCGATGGTGCTCGCGTTCGCCGCGCAGTTCCTGGACGCGGCCGCCGCGCTGACATCGGAGGCCGGCGGGCTGGTCGACGCGCTGCGCCGGCACGTCCCGGAGAACGGGCTGCTGCACGTGGCCGGTGGCGCGGAGGACGAGTACATGCGGCCGCTCGACTTCGCCCCGCTGCCGGGCGGCCCGGCGCGGTCGCTGTTCGCCGACGGCGTGGTCGAGGCCGAGCTGGAGCGGCTGGCATCCGGCCAGCAGCCCGACGGTGGCTGGCGGGTCGACTTCGGCAGCTTCTCCCCCGCCGCGGCGATGGAGTGGCGCGGGCACGCCACCGTCCAGGCGCTGATCCTGCTCCGGGCCAACGGCGTCCTCGCCTGACCGGATTCACGGCGGGCTGCCATGACCGTCACAGGTTCCCGGCAGGTTCGCCCCCCACCGTGATCGAACGCGGCCGACGGGGCCGCCGGAGACGACGGAGGTCCGTCATGGACGACGACGTGCAGGAGCCGGGCCGGCAGCAGGCGGCTCCGAGGAGGCGCTGGGCGCGACCGGCGGCGCTGGTGGGCAGCGGTGTCGTGGCGGGCGGGATCCTCGCCGGCACGCTGACCGCCACCGCGGCGGAGGACGAGGCCCCCACCTCGACCGACAGCACCGCTGCCGAGTGCGCCGACGGCCGGGGCGGCGGCCCCGGGGGCGACGAGGAGGAGCTCACCGGCGACACGGCGGCGTCCGTGACCGAGGCCGTGCTGGCCGAGTACCTCGACGCCACCATCCGCCGGCTCGAGACCGACTCCGACGGGGTCTACGAGGCGCACATCGTCACCGCCGACGACGAGCGGCTGACCGTCGAGCTCGACGAGTCGTTCGCCGTCACCGGCACCGAGACCCACGACGGCGCCGGTCCGGGCCGTGGCCACGGCCCACGGCCGGACGCCGGCACCAGGGACGACGGCAGCACGGACGACGGCGGCACCGACGGCGGCACGACCGACGAGGCCGAGCCCACGGACTGAGCGAACCTCCGGACGACGGCACGACGACGTCACCGCCGTCGGTCACGCAGCAGGAGGGCACCGCACCCCGACGGCACGGCCGTCGCTCCCGAGGACTGCCCCGAGGGCGCCGGGCCGCGCCGGGAGGGCACGGCGCCAGGCAGCACCGACGACGGGACCACCGACGACGGAACGACGACCGACGGGGCGTCCAGGCCCGACCCGGCCGTCTGAGCCGCAGCTCCCGAATACCCGTCGTCGCGCGGCCCGCCCCTGTCCCAGGCGGGTCGCGCGACGCAGCTCCGTGCGGTCGACCTCAGGCGGGCCGCAGCAGCGCCACCAGGAAGTCGCTGCCGGGCCCGAACGGCCGCAGGTCCCAGGTGGACAGCAGGACGTCGGCGTCCCAGCCGGCCGAGCGGGCGTCCGCGAGGAACTGGTCGAAGTCGTAGCCACGCCCCGCGCCGAACCCGATGGCGGCGCGTCCCCCGGGCCGCACGTGCGCCAGCAGCCGCCGCAGCACCGCCACCCGCGTGCTCTCCGCGAGGAACGTCATGACGTTGCCGGCGCACACGATCGCGTCGAACTGTTCCTCGATGCCCCGCGCCGGCAGGTCGAGCTCGGCCAGGTCGCCGACCAGCCACCGCGGCCCGGGGTGGTCCTCCTCCGCGGCGGCGATCAGCACCGGGTCGACGTCCACACCGACCACCTCGTGCCCGACCCCGTGCAGGAAGCCGCCCACGCGGCCCGGCCCGCAGCCGGCGTCGAGGACCCGCGCGCCGCGCGGCAGCATCGCGTCGACCAGCCGCGCCTCCCCGACCAGGTCCATCCCCTGCTCGGCGAGCGTGCGGAACCGCTGCACGTAGGCGGCCGAGTGCTCCGGGTCCGCCTGGGTCATGCGCACCCACGCGCTCTGCTCGGTCATGCGGTCACGATGGCACGGCCGGCAGGGGATCGATCAGCACGCCGGGGTTGAGCACCCCCGCCGGGTCGAGCGCCGCCTTCGCCGCCCGCAGCGCGACGGCGAACGGCTCCGGGCGCTGCCGGTCGTAACCCGGGCGGTGATCGCGGCCGACGGCGTGGTGGTGGGTGATCGTGGCACCGAGCCGGCCGAGCACCTCGCTCGCCGCCGTCTTCACGTCGTCCCACATGGCCACCTCGGAGCCGGGCCGCCCGGCGGCGATCACCGTGAAGTAGGGCGCCGGGCCGTCGGGGTAGACGTGCGTGAACCGGCAGTTGACCAGGCCCGGAGCCCCGGTCACCTCCTCGACGGCGGCCCCCACGTCGGCGCGCACCGTCTCGTACAGCTCCGGGGCCCGGTCCCAGGTGCAGGCGGTCTCGAACGTCTCGACGATCGCGCTCATCCGCGCCATGCCGTCGCGCACGTACGGCATCCGCAGGAACGCCGACCGCCAGGCGTCGGCGGCGGAACCCCGGCCGGCGCCCGCGGCGACGACGCCGCCGGAGTCCCGCGCCAGGGCGGTCAGCTCGGCCAGCCGCCCCTCCACCGGGTGCACGGCCGACTCCACGCCGAGCACGAGGACGGGCGAGCCCGATGACGCACCGGACAGCGCCGCCTCGCCCGAGTCGAGCAGGCGGCAGTTCGCCGGGTGCAGACCGGACTGCGCGATCGCCCGGACGGCGCCCATGGCCGTGGTCATGTCCGGGAAGGTCACCGACGCCGAGGCCTTGAACCGCGGCCGGTCCTGCAGCCGCATCCACGCCTCGGTGATCACGCCGAGGGTGCCCTCCGAGCCCAGGAACAGCCGGTCCGGCGACGGGCCGGCGCCCGACCCGGGCAGCCGCCACGACTCGCTCACCCCGACCGGCGTGACGACGCGCATCGACTCGACCAGGTCGTCGATGTGCGTGTGCAGCGTCGCGTAGTGGCCCCCGGCGCGCGTGGCCAGCCACCCGCCGAGGGTCGAGAACTCGAAGCTCTGCGGGAAATGCCGCAGCGTCAAGCCGTGCGGCCGCAGCTGCTCCTCGAGGACGGGGCCGAGCGCGCCGCCCTGGATCCGCGCCGCCCGGCTCACCGGGTCGATCTCGAGCACGCGGTCCAGCGCCGTGAGGTCGATCGACAGCCAGGGCCGCTCGCCGCGGTACTCGACACCGCCGACGACCGAGCTCCCGCCGCCGAACGGGACGACGACCACGCCCGCGGACCCGGCCCAGTCGAGCACCCGCACGACGTCGTCCTCGTCCGCCGGCCGGGCCACCGCGTCGGGTGCGCCCCGCAGGTCGCCCGCCAGCGCCCGGACGACGTCCCGGTACGCCTTGCCGTACGTGTGCGCGGCGCGCGTGCCTGGATCGATGGTCACGGGCAGTGTCGACGGCGGGCTCAGCCGGGACGGGGGCAGTTCCAGGTCCTCGAGCCGTGGGGGGACGCGCGGCCGGTCGGGCAGCCCCGGGACCAGTGCCGCGAGCGCCACGCACTCGTCGTCGGGGAGGGCGGCGTCCGCCCGTCCCCAGCCCCACCAGGACCGCTGCCGGGCGGTGGTCGACGTTCCTCCGCTGGTCATGCCCCCGATCCTCTCGCGCGCCGACCTGGCTCCGCGCCGGAGGCCACGGCGCAGTCGAGGCGGTTCCGTGCCGGTCCCCGCGGCGACAGCGTGGCCCGATCCGACCAGTCCCCGGGAGGCCCGGAGTGACCGCTCCCCTGAGCTCGTTGCGCGAGGACGAGCTGGATCTGCTGCGCGAGACCGAGCCCGAGCGCATGGCCGAGCGGGACGAGGACGGTCTGCTCGACCTGCACACGCGGATCCGGCGGGCCCGGACCAAGTACGTGAAGCTCTACCGGCGGCAGGCCGGCGACCGCGTGGCGGAGCTCGGTGGCCGAGGCTTCGCGCGTCCGAAGAACCGCCGCAACGCCGACAAGGCCGAGATCTTCGAGGAGGCCCTGGCGCGGGTGAGCAAGCGGGTGGACGTCGTCGCCCGCCGGGCGGCGGCGGAGCTCAAGGCGGAGCGGCTCGCTGCGGCGAAGGCGACCTCGGCGGGCCCCCGGGCCGACGGCCGGCGGGTCGCACGCCCGGACGCGGAATCCCGGGTGCCGGCCCATGCGAGGACGACGGGCGGCGTCAAGCGGGACGCCTCCAGCCGGGCCCAGGGGGCTCGCCGCCAGGCCGCCCGCGACACCCGCTGATCCGGGCAGGTTCACCCGGCGCCCCCGGTCACCGCCAGTCCGGTGGTTCCGCCGGCTGCAGCAGCGGATCGTCGGCGGCCAGCGTGCGCACCGGCCCGGGGGCGGTCCGCGGCCCCTCGAAGCGGACGGTCACCCGGCCCAGCCCGCGTCCCCACACCCAGCCGTGCCCGAGGTCCTCGTGGCGCACGTCCTGGCCGGGCCACCAGCGCCGCTCGGCCGGCAGGCTCTCGTCGG
>DASQTE010000189.1:0-3992 GCA_035642035.1 Blastococcus sp. | reverse complement strand
GCTCCCGCCTGACCGCGCCGACGGTCCGAGGCCTCCGGTCCCGCCGGTCACCCGTCCGGGTGAGTCCGGACCGCCGACTCTCCAGCCGGAGGCCTCGCGCGCCGAGGGGGTCCTGACGGGTGAAGACGCCGCCCCGACCAGAGGTGGGTGAGCATGACCAGCAGGACCGGTACGGACGGGGGAACCGCGGGTGCGCCGGTCCGGCGCAGCGGCCGGCGGAGGCGCCTTGCCGTCCTCGTCGCCGTCTGCTCCGCCCTCTGGTTGTCCGCCGTCCCCGGCGTCGCCGCGGCCGCGCCGCCGATGTCCGTGACGCCGTTCGTGGACTGCTTCCGGGCAGAGCCGGACGGCACCTTCACGATCGTCCTGGGCTACACCAGCACCTGGAAGAACGAGACGACGATCGGGTGGGGCAGCCGCAATTCGCTCCTCCCGTCGCAGTACCACCAGTCGCAGCCGAAGGAGTTCCTGACCGGGACGCAGCACGGTGCCTTCTCCTTCCGGCTGAGCGCCTCGGAGCTGGACGACGCGCGCTGGGAACTCGACCGCACCACGCTGGAGCTGTCCTCCGCGAGATCGGCGTCCGAGTGCTCGCCGTCGACGCCGCTGCCGGCGCTCGGCAACGGTGCCGGGTTCGCCCTGGTCCTGGTCGCGGGCGGCGCCTTCGGCGTCTGGTCCGTGCGCCGGCTGATCCGCCGCTCCACCGTTCCCGACTGACCCCACCGACACAGCGAGCCCGGTTTCCCCCCGTGGGAACCGGGCTCGCCGCCGTGGCGCCTCGCGTCAGACGGTGCCCGGCGAGTGGCGGACGACGAGCTCGCCGCCGCGCGCCGCCAGTTCCTCGCCGAGCCCGCGCAGCACGTCCAGCCCCGCGTCGTCGGCGTCCCGGACGCCCTTCAGGTCGAGGACCACGCGCACGTGGCCGCTGCCGTGCAGCGACTCCGCCGTGCCGCGCAGGAGGTCCGCCCCCTGCGAGGTCAGGTGACCGCTGGCGCGGATCAGCCCGGTGCGGAGGTTGACCGTCTCGGTGAGCTGGGCCATCACGCGGCCCTCCGGACGCCGGAAAACTCGAGCTCGAGCACCCGCCACAGGCCGGTCCGGTGCAGCAGGTCCTGCGTGCGGCGGTTCGCGCCGCGGAGGACGACGCTGCCCCCGCGCGCCCGGCAGGTGCGGTGCGCGGACAGGAAGCTGGCGACGGCGGGGCTGGACAGGTGCTGCACCCCGTGCAGGTCGACGACGAGCTCCCGGGCGCCGGCGAGCAGGGCGTCGTGCAGCAGCCAGCGGACGTCGGCGAGCCCGTCGGCCAGCAGGTCGTCGCTGAGCCGGATCGTGATCTGGTCGGTGCCCGCGTCGGGACCGCTGCGTGCGGCTGCGCGGACGGCGGTGGCTGTCATCGGCATCTCCAACGCTCGGATGGGGCGGTACGGCTCGAGCGTCGTCCCCGGAGATTGCGATCGGCTGGGCAGCGGTTTGCGATTCGATGACGGGTTCCCGCCCGGGGCGGGGTCGCCCCGGGGCAGTGGGAGCATGGACGGCGATGGCGCTGCGACTGCTGGTGGTGGAGGACGACGACCACATCCGCACCGCGTTGCGCTGGGCGCTGGAGGACGAGGGCTACGACGTGGCCGAGGCGGGGTCGGGCGAGGAGGCCCTGCAGGCGGTCGCGGTGAGCGCCCCCGACCTCATGGTGGTCGACCTGATGCTCGGCTCGATGGACGGCGTCGACGTGATCCGCCAGGTCCGCCGGGCCCTCGACGTGCCGATCATCGTGGTCAGCGCCCGCGCCGACACCAGCGACATCGAGACCGCGCTCGACGCCGGCGCCGACGACTACGTGACCAAGCCCTTCGCGGTCAAGGAGATCACCGCCCGGCTGCGCGCCCTGCGCCGGCGGGTGGGGCCCGCGGCGGTGGACCACCTCGACGAGGTCGTCCTGGACCGCGATCCAGCCGCGCCGCTGGTGCTGCGGGAGGCGCGGGGCACCGTGCACCGCGGCGAGGAGCAGCTGCCGCTGACGCTGACGGAGTTCCGGCTGCTGTGCGAGCTGGCCGCCGCCCCGGGACGGGTCTTCAGCCGGCAGGCCCTGCTCGAGCGGGTGTGGCAGCACGGGTTCTTCGGCGACGAGCGGCTGGTCGACGTGCACGTGCGCCGGCTGCGCACGAAGGTCGAGCGCGACCCGAGCGCGCCGCGTGTCGTGGTGACCGTGCGGGGGCTGGGGTACCGGCTGGACCTGCAGTGAGGCCGGGCATCCGGGCCGCGGACCTGCGCCGCAAGGGGCTCCGTGCCCGGATCGTGCTCGGGTACGCGGCCGGCACCCTGCTGGTCTCGATCGTCCTGGTGTGCGTGACGTTCCTGCTGGCCCGCAGCTACCTGCTCGACCAGCGGGAGGCGTCGCTGACGCGGCAGGCCTTCGCCGACGCCAACGTGCTGGACAGCCGGCTGGCCACGGCGGGCACCGAGGTCGGCGACGTCCTCGACGAGCTCGTCCCGTCGGGCGGCGCCGACGTCGTCCTGCACAGCGGCGGCTCCTGGTATTCCTCCAGCCTCGATGTCGGGGCGCGCGACGTGCCGGGGGAGCTGCGGGAGCTGGTCGCCACCGAGCCGGCGGCCAGCGCCGTCGTCGACACGGCCGACGGGCCCCGGCTGATCGTCGGGGTGACGCTGCCCAGCGCGGACGTCGAGTTCTACGAGCTGGCGCCGCTGACCGAGCTGCAGCAGGTGCTCAGCACGCTGGCCGCGGTGCTCGGTGCCGGCGCGCTCGCCGCCACCGCCGCGGGCACGGCCTTCGGCGTCTGGGCGGGCCGCCGGGCGGTGCAGCCGCTGGAGCAGGTGGCGGGCGCGGCCACCCGGATCGCCGGCGGCGCGCTCGCCACCCGGCTGCCCGCGACCGACGACCCCGACCTGGTGGGCATCGTGGCCAGCTTCAACAGCATGGTCGACGCCCTGGCGGCCCGGATCGAGCGGGATGCCCGGTTCGTCGGCGACGTCAGCCACGAGCTGCGCAGCCCGCTCACCACCCTGGTAACCAGCGTCGAGGTGCTCGGTGCCCGGCGGGAGGAGCTGTCCCCGCGCGGCCGCGAGGCGCTGGGGATGGTCGAGGGCGAGCTGACCCGCTTCCGCCGGACGCTCGACGACCTGCTGCAGCTCGCCCGGCTCGACGGCGCCGCGGTGACGGAGTCCGCCCAGCCGGTGTGCCTGGCCACGCTCGTGCGGCAGGTGCTCGCCGACAGCGACCGGCCGGCGGAGCTGCTCAGGGTGCCGGCCGACGCCGACACCACCGTGCGGGGCGACAAGACGAGCCTGGAGCGGGCCGTCCGCAACCTGCTCGACAACGCCGACCGGCACGCGGGCGGGCCGTCCGCCGTCGCGGTCGAGCGGCGGGACGGCGCCGTCCTCGTCACCGTCGACGACGCCGGGCCGGGCGTCGCCGCGGCCGACCGGGAACGGGTCTTCGAGCGCTTCGCCCGCGGACCTCGGGCCGCCCGGCGGTCCCTGCCCGGCGCGGGTCTGGGGCTGGCCATCGTGGCGGAGACGGCGGCCCGCCACGGCGGGGCCGCCTGGTGCGCCGACGGTCCGGACGGCGGCGCGCGCTTCACCCTCTCCGTCCCGGCGGTGCCGTCGTGAGCCGGCGCGCGCTCGTCGTCGGGCTGGCGCTGTGGGTCGCCGGGTGCGGGGTGCCGGCCGGGGGAGAGCCGCAGGCCATCCCGTCGTCGGAGGTGCCGTACGGGCTGGCGGACCCGAGCCCGTCGCCGACCGCGCCGAGCACGGCGGTGCCGGTCGAGGCGCCGTCGCAGCTCTTCCTGCTCAGCGCCGACGAGGTGCTCGTCGGCGTCCCCCGGGAGGTCGAGGGGACGTCGGTGCGCGAGCGGCTGGCCGATCTGCTGGCCCAGTTGCAGGCGGGGCCGAGCGCCGCAGAGCGCGAGGAGCAGCTGTCCACCCTGCTCACCCCGGAGGTCCGGCTGACGGTGACCGACCTGGCGGACCGGACGGCGACC
>DASQTE010000188.1:0-13504 GCA_035642035.1 Blastococcus sp. | reverse complement strand
GAACTGCAGCTTGCCAAGCCCCTCGTCCATCATCCGGCCGCTCATCTTCGGGAACCAGAAGTAGATCCCGCCGTAGGCGGCGAACACCACGGTGCCGAAGACGACGTAGTGGAAGTGGGCGACGACGAAGTAGCTGTCGTTCAGGTGCCAGTCGAGCGGCGGCGAGGCCAGGATGACGCCGGTCAGGCCGCCGAGCAGGAAGGTGACGAGGAAGCCGACCGAGAACAGCATCGGCGTCTCGAAGGTCAGCTGGCCGCGCCACATGGTGCCGATCCAGTTGAAGAACTTGATGCCGGTGGGCACGGCGATCAGGTAGGTCATGAAGGCGAAGAACGGCAGCAGGACCGCACCGGTGGCGTACATGTGGTGCGCCCAGACGGCGAGGGAGAGCGCCCCGATCGCGATGGTCGCGAAGACCATCCCCTTGTAGCCGAACAGCGGCTTGCGGCTGAACACCGGGATGATCTCGGTGATGATGCCGAAGAACGGCAGCGCGATGATGTAGACCTCGGGGTGCCCGAAGAACCAGAACAGGTGCTGCCACAGCATCGGGCCGCCGTTCTCGTCGGAGTAGACGAGGGCGCCGAGGTTGCGGTCGGCCAGCATGCCGAAGATCGCAGCGGTCAGGATCGGGAAGGCGAGCAGGACCAGGACGCTGGTGACGAGCGCGTTCCAGGTGAAGATCGGCATCCGGAAGAGCGTCATGCCGGGGGCACGCAGGCAGACGATCGTGGTGATCAAGTTGACGCCACCGAGGATCGTGCCCAGACCGCTCACGGCCAGGCCGGCGAACCAGAGGTTCGCCCCCGGTCCCGGCGAGTTCACGCCGTTGGACAGCGGGGCGTAGGCGTACCAGCCGAAGTCGGCGGCGCCGCCCGGGGTCAGGAAGCCCGACACCGCGATCAGGCTGCCGAAGAGGAACAGCCAGAAGGAGAAGGCGTTCAGCCGCGGGAACGCGACGTCGGGGGCGCCGATCTGCAGCGGCATGATCAGGTTGCCGAAGGCGAAGAACAGCGGGGTCGCGAACATCAGCAGCATGACCGTGCCGTGCATGGTCAGCAGCTGGTTGTACTGCTCCGGCGACAGGAACTGCAGCTCCGGCCGGGCCAGTTCCCCACGCATGAGGAGGGCCATCAGCCCGCCTGCGATGAAGAACGCGAACGACGTGGCCATGTACATCAGGCCGATGGTCTTGTGGTCGGTCGTCCGCAGCAGGTTGGACAGCCGCGAACCCTTCTCCGCCACGTGAACCGGACTCGGCCGACTCACGATGGGCGCCGGTGCAATCGTCACGGAGCGCAGCTTAGACGGTGCTCGCGCGGCTCTTCCGACCGAGCAGGGAGGCGCGCCGGTGGCCGCCCGCGGTTCCGGCGTCGCAGCGGGCGACGAGGTCGCCGATCGACGCCCGACCGTGATCTCCGGCTCGTTTTCGATCTTGGGAGGGAGGGAATCCCACTCCCGCGCCCGGAGATCCCGGGCACCCGGTCCGCCGCCGGCGGGCCACCACTCGGAGGTCCACACATGTCCATCGGTGGCATCATCCTGACGATCGTCATCGGCCTCGTCGCAGGCCTGATCGCCCGAGCCGTCATCCCCGGCAAGCAGGACCTGGGCATCGTCGCCACGATCGTCCTGGGCATCATCGGATCCGTCGTCGGCAACCTGCTCGCCGGCCTCCTCTTCCGCGGCGAGTTCGAGTTCGACCTCGGCGGCTGGTGGGCCTCGATCATCGGCGCGATCATCGTGCTGGGCATCTACGTCGCCGTCGCCGGTCGTGGCCGGCGGTCGCTCACCCACTGACCGACCTCCGCCCACCTCGGACGCTCTGAGGGGCCCGGCCGGACGGCCGGGCCCCTCGGGCGTCCGGGACCGGTCACCCCGGCCGGCGGTAACTGGTGACGTCGACGGACACGGTGACCGGGATCGGCTCCGGCAGGCGGGCCAGCGCGGCGGCGACCGCGGCGGGCGTGGTGTGCCGGGCGTGCGGGCCCATCCCGACGAGCGTCGCGGCCGCCGCGCGTGGGAGCACCAGCTGCTCCCGGTGGCCCGTCGTCCGCACCGGACGCAGGTCCGGTTCGAGGGCGGCCGCCAGGCGGGCGGCCTTGTCGGGATCCACGCGGAGCAGGCCCAGGGGGCCGACGATCTCCCCGAGATGGTCGGCGGCCGGCGTCACGACGACCAGCCGGCCGTCGGGCTTCAGGACGCGTGCGATCTCCGGGCCGTTGCGCGGCGCGAAGACCACCAGCACCCGGTCCACGGCGTCGTCCCGGACCGGGAGGCGGGCCCAGCTGTCCCCGACCACGGCGACCGCTCGCTCGTGGGCGCGCGCCGCCCGGCGCGCGGCATAGGGCGAGGAGTCCAGCACCACACCCACCGCGTCCGGCGCGCGGTCGAGCACGCGGGCCAGGTGGTGCCCCGTCCCTCCCCCGAGGTCCAGGAGGGACCGCGGTGGGCCGTCGGCACCGACGGCCCCGGCGAGCGCCCGGGTGATGCCCGCGTAGTGCCCGGCCTCCAGGAAGGCCATCCGGTCGGCGACCATCGCGGCCGAGTCCCCCGACGGGGGCCGGTGCCCGGACGGCAGCAGCGTCACGTGCCCCTGCCGGGCCCGGTCGAAGGCGTGCCCGGCGGCGCAGCGCAGGGCTGACGCGTCCGGCGGCGCGCCGAGCGGCCGGCGGCACACCGGGCAGGCCAGCAGGGCGACCGCGCGCTCGTCCAGCGGGGGGCGCGCGCTCACTGCCGCGGCGGGACGGCGTGGAAGACGACGTCCCGCAACTGCCCCGCGTCGGCGACCGCGGTCACGAAGGTGCCGTGCGGCTGGCGCCGCCGGTCGGTGGGCGAGCCCGGGTTCAGCAGCCGCAGACCCGACGCCGCGGTGGTGTCCCAGGGGATGTGGCTGTGGCCGAACACCAGCAGGTCGGTGTCCGGGAAGCGCGCGGCGCAGCGCTCCTCCCGCCCCTTCCTGTCACCCGTCTCGTGTACGACGGCCATGCGGATCCCCTCGACCTCGACGCGCGCCACCTCGGGCAGCCGCTGGCGGAGGGGCCCGTGGTCGTTGTTGCCGTACACCCCGACCAGCCGCCGGGCGCGTGCCTCCAGCTGGTCGAGCAGGGCGACGTCGACCCAGTCACCGGCGTGGACGACGACGTCCGCGGCATCGATCGCCGTCCACAAGGAATGAGGTAGGTCACGTGACCGCTTCGGAAGGTGCGTGTCGGCGGTCAACACCAGCGAAACAGCCACGACGACATGGTTGCAGGCCGCTACGTTTCCCACGGCCGGCGATCCGGCCCATCCGCACGACCTGAGGATCTTCCCGTGACCGAACCCCGTCCCACGACCTCGGCCGCCGGCCCGGTGACCCCGGCCGACGAGCCGTACGAGAAGCGCTGGCTCGCCCTGGGCGTCATCGCCATGACCGTCCTGCTGGTGATCCTGGACGCGACGATCGTCAACATCGCGCTCCCCGCCGTCACCGCCGACCTCGGCATCAGCGCGGCCTCCCAGCAGTGGATCGTCACCGCCTACACCCTGACCTTCGGCGGCTTCCTGCTCCTCGGCGGCCGCATCGCCGACTTCTGGGGCCGCAAGCGCACCTACCTGGTCGGCGCCGGCGGCTTCGCCCTCGCCTCGGCGCTCGGCGGGCTCGCCCAGAACGAGGCGATGCTCTTCGGCGCCCGCGCGCTGCAGGGCGTCTTCGGCGCTCTGCTCGCCCCGGCGTCGCTCGCCCTGCTCACCGTGCTGTTCACCGATCCCAAGGAGCGGGCCAAGGCCTTCGGCGTCTACGGCGCCATCGCCGGCGGCGGCTCGGCCGTGGGCCTGCTGCTGGGCGGCGTGCTCACCGAGTACGCCGACTGGCGCTGGTGCTTCTGGGTGAACCTGCCGGTCGCGCTGCTCGCGATCGCGCTGGCCATCCCGATCGTCCCCGAGAGCAAGGCCCCCGGGGACACCAGCTACGACATCCCGGGCGCCGTCCTGGTCACCCTCGGCCTCGCGTCGGTGGTCTACGGCTTCACCCGCGTCGCCGAGGCCTCGCAGACGAACGCGGCGGACGCCGCGGCGGCCAACGCGCAGGCGGCGGCGCAGGGCAGTCAGACCCTCGTCACGCCGGACAGCGGCTGGACCGACGGTCTCGCGTGGTTGTTCATCGTCGCCGGTCTCGTGCTGGTGGCGCTGTTCGTCCTGCTCGAGCTGCGCACCAGGAACCCGCTGCTGCCGATGCGCATCGTCCTCGACCGGAACCGAGGCGGGGCCTACCTCACCTCGACGCTCGTCGGCGCGGGGCTCATCGGGGCCTTCTTCTTCCTGAGCCTCTACTTCCAGCAGGTCCTCGGCTACGAGCCGGTGGTGGCGGGCCTCGCGTCGCTGCCGACCACCCTCGGCGTCTTCATCTCCGCGGGCGCGGCCAGTGCCCTGGTCCCCCGCGTGGGTCCGAAGCCGCTCATGGTCCTCGGCGGGCTGCTCGCCGCGGCCGGGCTCTTCACGCTGTCGTTCGTCGGGCTGGACACCGGCTTCTGGCAGCTGCCCTTCCCGGGCCAGCTGCTGCTGGGCCTCGGCCTGGGCTTCACCTTCGTGCCGCTGTCGAACCTGGCACTCGTCGGTGCGGGTGTGCACGACGCCGGCGCGGCCAGCGCGATGCTCAACGCGACGCAGCAGGTGGGTGCCTCGATCGGTACCGCCGTCCTGGCCTCGCTGTCGGTGGCCGCGATCAGCGCCTACACCGCCGACGCGCTCACCTCGGGAGCGGACCCGCAGGACCCGACCGTCGGGCTGACCGCACAGGTGGAGGGGTACACCACGGCGTTCACCTGGGCCGCCGCCCTCCTGGTGCTCGGCGCGCTCGTCTCGGCGGTGCTCATCAAGGCGACCAAGGAGGACCTGCCGGCCGACGGCGACGCCGTCGTCCACGTCGGCTGAACGAGAACTCCGCTGCTCCCCATGCCTGCGTGCTGGGGCGGCCCCGCTGCTGGGCCCGCGCCGAGCCTGCGAGGCGTGGGGGGCAGCGGGGTCTTCTTCAGCCCTTGCTGTGCTCGGCCAGAGCGCGCAGGCGCGCGTTGTAGGCCTGGAGCTCGGCGTCGCCGGTGCGGTCCGCGGCCCGGTCCAGGGCCTTGGCCCGGCGCTCGTCGGAGTTCGCCCACGAGAAGAAGACGACGGCCAGCACGAGGACGGTCGGCAGCTCGCCGAACGCCCAGACGATGCCTCCGGCCTCGCCCTGGTCCCGCAGCGGGTCGATCCCCCAGCCGGCCGGCGGGCTCGCGAACGTCTCCACCACCAGGGTGCCGGCCAGCATGATCGCGACACCGAAGAAGGCGTGGAACGGCACCGGCAGGAAGAGCTCGAGCATCCGGCCCGGGTGGCTCAGCGTCCGCGGCCACGGGTCCTGGCCCACGATCGGCCCGAAGAACAACAGCCCGGTGACGACGAAGTGGGCCAGCATCAGCTGGTGCCCGGCCGGGTTGGACATCAGCGCGTCGAACAGCGGCGTGAAGTAGACGCCGTAGAGGCTCGCGATGAACAGCGGGATCGTGAACAGCGGGTGGGACACGAACCGCGCGAAGCGGCTGTGCAGGGCGTCGAGCAGGAGTGCGCGCGGGGCACCGGCGGCTCCCCGGCCACGGGGCAGCGTGCGCAGGGCGAGCGTCACAGGCGCGGCCAGCAGCAGGAGCAGCGGCGTGATGAGCGACAGCACCATGTGCTGCGTCATGTGCACGCTGAAGATCACCATGCTGTACCCGTTCACCCAGGTGCCGGTGACGGCGAACAGCGACGCCGTCCCGCCGGTCCACGCCAGCACCCGCCACCACGGCCAGGCGACGCCGGACCGGCGCAGCCGCACCACAGCGGCGAGGTAGACCAGCAGGCCCACGACGGCGAGCACGGGGAGGACCGACCACGCCTCCAGGTGCGGGATGAACATCCGCCCCCAGGTCGGCGGCTGGTCGGGCACCCACATGCCCGAGTGGTGCCCGTGCTCCACCTGCTGCCTCACCTTCGTCCCGATCCGGTCAGCACCACTGTCCCACCCGGCGACGTGATGGCACGGCCCCGCTGCAGGGGGTCCGCCTTCAGTCGTGGACCGGCGCCTCGTGGCCGGCGTGCGCCGCCGCCTCGAGCTGGAAGGTGCAGTGCTCCATGTCGAAGTGCTCGCCCAGGCACTCGCAGAGCGAGTCGAGGATCCGCCCACCGTGACCGGCCGCCAGGGCCTCGTCGGTCACGACGACGTGCGCCGAGAGGACCGGCTGCCCGGAGGTGATGGTCCACGCGTGCAGGTCGTGGACGCCGAGGACGCCGTCCACCCCGAGGATGTGGGACCGCACGGCCGCGAGGTCCACGCCCCGCGGCGCGGCCTCGAGCAGGACGTCGAGCGCCTCGCGCAGCAGGTGCCAGGCCCGCGGGACGACCAGGCAGCCGATGACGACGGACGCGATGATGTCCGCCGGCGTCCAGCCGGTGGTCAGGATCAGCACCGCGGCGACGATGACGGCGACCGACCCGAGGGCGTCGGCGAGCACCTCGAGGTAGGCCCCTCGCAGGTTCAGCGAGGCGTCGCGGCCGCGGTGCAGCACGGCCAGGGAGCCCAGGTTGACCACGAGGCCCACGGCGGCGACGACGAGCATCAGCCCCGACCCGATCTCCGGCGGGTCGCCGATGCGGCGGACCGCCTCGACGAGGACGTAGCCGGCGACGACCAGGAGGAGCAGTCCGTTCGCGACGGCGGCCAGGATCTCGACGCGCTGCCAGCCGAAGGTCCGCCGTCCACGGGCCGGCCGCTGGGCGAGGGTGACGGCACCGAGTGCGAGCGCGATGCCGGCCGCGTCGGTCGCCATGTGGCCGGCGTCCGCGAGCAGCGCCAGCGACCCGGACATCAGGCCGCCGACGATCTCGGCGGCCATGACCGCGAGGGTCAGGCTCAGGACGATGACCAGGCGACGGCGGTGGCCGCCCGCGGCGGTTCCCGGCGCGTGCGCGTGCCCGTGTCCCATCGCCCCTCCCTCCGCGCACCTCCTCCCGCGCAGTGTGCCCCAACGCCGACGCCCCCGGCCGGATCTCCGGCAGGGGGCGTCGAGCGGGTGGCGCGCAGGCTCAGATCTGGACGCCGCGGTCCCGGAGCCACGGCAGCGGGTCGATCTTCTCGCCGTTGAGACCGCCGACGTGCACCTCGAAGTGCAGGTGCGGGCCGGTGGACTGGCCGCGGTTGCCGAGCAGGGCGATGGTGTCGCCGGCGCGGACCACCTGGCCGACCTCGACCAGGATCGAGTCCATGTGGCCGTAGACGGTGACGTCCCCGTTCTCGTGCTGGATGTAGACCGCGAGGCCGTAGCCGCTCGCCGGCCCTGCCTCGAGCACGACGCCGTCCATGGCCGCGTACTCGGGGGTCTGCATCGGGGCCGCGAGGTCGATGCCGGCGTGCAGGGTGCCCCAACGGGCGCCGAACTGGCTGGTGAGGCGCGCCCCCTGCACCGGGAGGACCGCCTTCGGGCGGGCCGCCTCGGCGGCGGCCGCGGCAGCCGCCTCGGCCGCGACACGGTCGGCCTCGGCCTGCGCCGCAGCGGCCGCGGCCTGGTCGGCGTCCCGGGCGTTCCGGCTGACCGCCAGGTCACCGAGGAGCTGGGCGGCGTCGGTGTCGGTGATGGCCGCCGACGGGGCCGCCTCGATGCCGAGTTCCTCGGCCACGCTGACCGAGTGGCTCATCGTGTCGGTGGCCCGGGCCGTGGGGTCGTTCGTGGCGATGGAGCCGACGGCCAGCGCGCTGACGAGAGCAGCAGCGAGGTACAGCCCCGGACGACGACCGATGGCCGGCGGACGGAGCCGTGCGAGGCGGGCACGCAGGCTCTCCGGGGCGGTCTCCGCGGAGGCCACTGCCGGCTCCGGCTCGGCCGTACCGGCGGAGGCGGACTGCGCCTCGTGCGCGACGGCCGCGAGGATCTGCGCCGCCGGGACCGTGCGCTTGTGCGGCGTCGGCCGGACGCGGGGCGCCTCCGGAGCGGTGACGACGGGGGCGGCGGTCGCCTCGACCGTGCCGGTCATCACCTCCCCCGCGGGCTCGGCAGCCGGCGCAGCCTCGGCGGGGGCCGCCTTCGCGACCGGCGCCGGCTTCACCACCACGGCTGCCTTGGCTGCGGCCGCCGGCTTCGACGCTGGGGCAGCCTTCGCGGTCGCTGGCTTCACACCGGTCGCGGGCTTGACAGCCGTCGCGGGCTTGGCAGCCGTCGCGGGCTTGGCGGCGGTCGGCTTCGAGGTCCTCGTCGGCTTCGCGGTCGCCGGAGCGGCCTTCGCCGTGCCCGGGCGGCCCGCTGTGCTCCGCGCGGCGACCTCGGCAGCCGCCGCGGCCTTGGCAGCGGTTGCCGCCTCGGTGGCGCCGGACTTCGTGACGGTCCGGGCCGGCACGGCCTTCGCCGTCGCGGCCTTGACCGCCTTCGTGGCGGCGGCCTTCCGGCTCGCGGTCCCGGCGGCCTTGGCCCGGGCGGCGGGCGAGCCGGTAGCACCGGCGGTCGTCCTCGCACCGGTCGTGCGGCGGGTTCGAGGCGCCGTCTCCCCGGCGTCAGTGGTGGTCTGGGTGGACCCGGAGCGCTGTGCCGTCCCCTGGCGCTGCGGCGGGACCGTGCTGGTCGCCTTCTTCGCGGTCGGCCGACGCGACGTTCCGCGGGCCGTGGCGAGGGTCGAAGCGGACCCGGTGGCGGGTTCCGATCCCTCGGCGAGGAGGCGGTCCTGGTGGAGCGAACTCATGCACCTGACTTCCGTTGGCGGGCATTCCACATGCACTCCCGGGGAGAGGAGCGGGGCCCATGTAAACACGTCGTGATGTTTTCGTGATCTGCAGATGGGGGTATTGACCTGCAGTTCTGTGGCGTGGCCCACAAGAACGCATCGATGTCGTTCCGCGGTGCGTAATCACAGGTCTACAGAGCGTGAGCGCCACGCAACGGTTTGTTGAAAGTCGCGCGATCCAGGTCACGAAGGGGCAGGAGTGCCTCCGAAGGGGCCGAATCACGGCCCGATCGAGGGAGATCCAGACATGCGTGCAGTGACATGGCACGGCCGGGCGGACGTCCGCGTCGACACCGTTCCCGACCCCGTCATCCAGGACCCGACCGACGTGATCGTGGAGATCACCTCCACCGGCATCTGCGGGTCCGACCTCCACCTCATCGAGGTCATGGCGCCGTTCATGACCGTGGGCGACGTGATGGGCCACGAGCCGATGGGGGTCGTGCGCGAGGTCGGCCCCGAGGTGACCGCCGTGAAGCCGGGCGACCGGGTCGTCGTCCCGTTCAACATCTCCTGCGGCACCTGCTGGACGTGCTCCCAGGGTCTGCAGTCCCAGTGCGAGACCACGCAGAACCGCGAGCAGGGCTTCGGCGCCTCGCTGTTCGGCTACACCAAGCTCTACGGCCAGGTGCCCGGCGGACAGGCGGAGTACCTGCGGGTGCCCTTCGGCAACACGCTGCCGATCAAGGTGCCCGGGGGCGTGCCGGACGACCGCTTCGTCTACCTCTCCGACGTCCTGCCCACCGCCTGGCAGGCCGTGCAGTACGCCGGCATCCCGCAGGGTGGCAGCGTCCTCGTCCTCGGGCTGGGTCCCATCGGGGACATGGCCACGCGCGTGGCCAAGCACCTCGGCGCGGGGCAGGTCATCGCCTCCGACGTCGTCCCGGAGCGAATCGCGCGTGCCCGCCGCAACGACGTCCAGGTCATCGAGACCACCAAGCAGGCCGACGTCGTGGCGCAGGTGCGCGACATGACCGACGGCCGCGGGCCCGACGCCGTCATCGACGCGGTGGGCATGGAGGCGCACGGCTCCCCGTTGGCCAGCCTTGCGCAGAAGGCCACCGCGGTCGTGCCGGACGCGATCATGGAGAAGGTCATGCAGGTGGCCGGCGTCGACCGGCTGGCCGCCCTGAACACCGCCATCGAGGCGGTCCGCCGCGGCGGCACCATCTCCCTCTCGGGCGTCTACGGCGGGGCGACCGACCCCCTGCCGCTGATGCGCATGTTCGACAAGCAGATCCAGCTGCGCATGGGCCAGGCCAACGTGTGGCGCTGGGTGCCCGACATCCTGCCGCTGCTGACCGAGGGCGACGCCTTCGGCGTCGACGAGTTCGCGACGCACCACGTGCCGCTCGAGGAGGCGCCGCAGGCCTACATGAACTTCCGGGAGAAGAAGGAGGGCCACGTCAAGGTCCTGCTCAAGCCATGACGGCGTCCGGGGCGCCGGTCCGACCGGCGCCCCGGACCCCGCGCTGTGAGCAGACCCACGCCGACCCCGGGGCATGGCTGGCCGTTCCGCGCGCTTGCCCCTGGGGAGAGTGATCACCCCGGCTCAGGAAGGACGACGAGGTCCGCCGGCCGCTCGACCGCCCGCGTACCCGCGTCTCCTGGAGTTCCGCCTCGTGCCTCGCGCGCTGCTCGCCCTCGCCATCGGCGCCTTCGCCATCGGCACCACCGAGTTCGTCGTGATGGGCATGCTGCCCGAGATCGCCGAGGGCCTCGGGGTCTCGGTGTCCGCCGTCGGCATCCTCATCTCCGCCTATGCGGTCGGCGTCGTCCTCGGGGCGCCCACGCTGACCGCGATCGGACTGCGGTTCACCCCGCGGCAGACGCTCGTCGCCCTCATGGTGGTCTTCGTCGTCGGCAACACCCTGTCGGCGCTGGCTCCGAGCTACGGGCTGCTCGTCGCGGCCCGCGTGCTCACCGCCCTCGCGCACGGGTCGTTCTTCGGCGTCGGGGCGGTCGCCGCCCGCCGGCTCGTCCCGCCGGACCGGTCGGCCCGGGCGATCTCCCTGATGATCACCGGGCTCACCCTGGCCAACGTGGTCGGCGTCCCGCTCGGGACGTTCGTCGCGCAGCAGGCCAGCTGGCGGATCGTGCTCGGTGCCATCGCCGTGATCGGCCTGGCGACGATCGCCGGCCTGCTGGCCTGGATGCCGGGCGACGCCGGCGAACCGACCGACCTGCGCGGGGAGCTGCGCGCGTTCCGCCGCGGCCAGGTCTGGCTGGTCCTCGGGCTGACGATGATCGGCTTCTCCGCGCTGTTCTCCGTCTACAGCTACGTGAGCCCGATCCTCACCGACGTCGGCGGCATCCCGGGCGAGTGGGTCACACCGGTGCTCGCCCTGTTCGGGATCGGCTCGACGGTGGGCACGCTCGTCGGTGGACGGCTCGGCGACCGGTACGGCTTCTCGTTCGTCGCCGTCGGGCTGGTCGCCATGACCGTCGTCCTCGTGGCCTTCGCGTTCCTGGCCCGGACGCCGGTGCTCGCCGTCGCCCTGCTGGTGCTCTTCGGGACCCTGTCCTTCGCCCTGGGGCCGGTCGTGCAGAACGCCGTCATCGACGCGGCCGCCGTCCCCGGCGGGAGTCTGGTCTCCGCGGCCAACCAGGCGGCGTTCAACATCGCCAACGCGATCGGGGCGGCCCTCGGCGCGCTGGTCATCTCGCAGGGCCTGGGCTACACGGCCCCGATGTGGGTCGGCGCGGTGCTGGCGCTCGTCGGTGCCGTCCTGGCCGTGCTGGCCCGCGCGGTCGCCCGCCGGTCGGCGGTCGCCGACGTCGTCCCGGTGGAGCCGCTCGCCGCCGGCCGGCTCCAGCGGGCCGACGCCGCCTGACCGTCAGCGCACCGAGCGGATCCGTCCGACGGTCACGGCCCCGAGCACCGTGGCCAGCCCGGCGACGGTGAACAGCACGCCGTAGCCGCCCAGCTGCGCGATCACCAGCCCGGCGAGCAGCGGCGCCAGAGCCTGCGGCGCGACGACGGCGACGTTCATGACCCCGAGCTCGCCGGCGACCGTCCGTGCATCCGGCAGCACCTGCGTGACCAGCGCCTGGTCGACCGACGTGTAGGCGCCGTACCCGGCGCCGAGCAGCGCGCCGGCCACCAGTGCGCTGGGCCAGCTCGGCGCCACGACCAGCACCGCACAGGCCGACGCCTGCAGGACGGCGGCACCGGCGACGAACACCCGCCGCCGGCCGGTGCGGTCGGAGAGGACGCCGCCACCCCACGTCGCCGCCACCGTGGCCACGAGGTACACGACCGTGAGGACGAGCAGCGACCCCTCCGGATCGGCGACGCGCAGCCCGTCGGTGAGGAAGTAGAGGAGGTAGGTCGTGCCGAGCGCGTTGCCGAGGTTCACCAGCAGGCGCCCGGCGAACGCCCAGCGGTAGTCCGCGGACCGCGACGGAGCCCGCCACGTGCTGCGCAAGGCCGCGCCGAGGGACCGGGGCCGCTCGCCCTCGGCCGGCTCGGTGTCCCGCGACCGCAGCAGCCATGGCAGCGCCGCCACGATCAGGAGCGCGGCGAGCAGCGGGTAGCCCAGCCCGGCCTCCCCGCCCGAGGCGGCCACGAGACCGAGCCCGACCACGATGCCGAGCGCCTGCGGTCCGTAGATCGCGGCCGACACGGCACCGCGCTCGTCCGGCGGCACCTGGTCGGCGATGGTCGCGGTGAGCCCCGTCATCGCGGCGTACATCCCGAGCTGGGCGACCAGCCACGCGCCCGCCACGGCCGTCCACGACCCGGCGGCGCCGGTCAGGAGCAGGCCGGCGACGTAGCCGACCACGCCGCCCGCCACCCACACCCGGCGGCGTCCGAACGGGCTCCGCGAGCGGTCGCACAGCGCGCCGAACAGCGGGAGAGCCACCAGCGCGGCGAGACCGGCGAGGCCGTTGACGAGCGCGAAGTCGCGCACCTTGTGCTCGGGGTCGAGCTCGGCCAGCTGCAGCGGGAGCAGCAGCTGGACGGGGGCCAGCTGCGCCGCCCACAGCGCCAGCCAGATCAGCCCGAAGCGCGCGGTCCACGCCCGCCCGACGGTGCCGTCGGCTCCCGGGACGCCGCCCCGGTCCTGCCGCGGGGTCGGGAGAACGGGGTCCCGCCTCATGCCCGCTGCACGGCGTTCCGGGTCACGAACACCTCGACGGCGGCGTCCAGCGCCGCGCGGGTGGCCGCGGTGTCGCGGTCGACGAGCCAGGTCGTCGTCGCGCCGTCGACCATCGTGATCAGCAACCGCGCCAGCTCCGGCACCGGCCGGGCCCACTGCTCGCCGGTGAGCTCGGCGGCCTGCTCGAGCAGCCGGGTCGCCGCCTCGGTGTAGGCGCGGTACTGCTCGTGGGCCAGCGGCCGCAGCACCGGGTTCCGGAGCGCGTGCAGCGTCAGCTCGAGCATCAGCTGCTCGTGCCCGGGCTCCCGCTCCAGGTGCTCCAGGTACCCGGCGGCCGCGTGCCGGAGGCATCCGGCGAGCCCGTCGTCGGCGCGCATGCCGGCCGTGGCGGAGTCGAACTCGCGGCCGACGACGCCCCGCACGAGTTCCCTGAGGAGGTCGTCCCGCGAGGCGAACGCGTAGTGGAAGCTCGCCAGCGACATGCCGGCCTCGGCGACGACCGCCCGCGTCGTCCCGGCGGCGAGGCCGCCGCGCACCATGACCCTCAATGCCGCGTCGACGAGCGCCGCGCGCCGCTCCTCCACCGACAGGCGGGTCACCTCAGCCCCCCGACCGGGCCGAGGACGCGCTCGAGG
>DASQTE010000187.1:0-5423 GCA_035642035.1 Blastococcus sp. | reverse complement strand
CGGCGGTGCGCAGCCGGTCGCCCTCGGCCCGGCTGACGCCGTCGATGAGGAGTTCCTCGTCCTTGTCCGCCGAGCCGGCGGCGGCGTCGATCCTGACCCGGACCAGGCCGAACAGGCGGTGCAGCGGCCCCGCCTCCACCTCGACGCCGCGAATGCGGTCGTTGGGGACGGTCCGCATCGACCGCGACAGCAGGCCCCGGGTCACCACCACGGACGTCGGGCCGTCGGCGTAGCTGAACCGCCACCAGGACAGCGCGGCGGTGGCGAGGGACAGCAGGGTGACGCCGACGACGATGGCGACGACAGTGACCGTGCCGCCGCCCAGGCCGGTGGCCGCGACCACCGGGATGATCGCGGGCACGAACTGGCGGGCCTGGCGGAACGTCGCGGTGTGCACCAGCACGATGCGCGGCGACGTCCGGCGCCCGGTCGTCGGCGGCTGGGTCATGTGGCCTGGTCGCGGACCTGCTCGGCCCGGTGGGCGAGGTCGTCGGCGACCTGCTGCGCGACGTCGGCCTCGAGGTGCCAGACCTGGACGGTGCCCTGCGACGACGCCGTCATCACCGCGACCGTGGACAGCCCGAAGAGCTGCTGCAGCACCCCTCGGGTGACGTCGACGGTCTGGATGCGGGAGATCGGCACCAGCGTCCAGGTGCGGGTCAGCCAGCCGGTGAGCGTGTACACCGCCTCGCCGGTGACCTCCCAGCGGTGCACCCGGAAGCGGATCCACGGCCGGATGCCGATCGCGACCACGGCGTAGACCAGCACCAGGGCGGGAACCAGCCAGCGCAGCAGCGGGAAGGGGGCCGGGGCGTCCGACGGGACGAAGATCGCGAACGCGGCCGCCGCGACCCCGAGGAAGAGGCTGGCGATGACGCCCTCGGTGACCCATAACCCGATCGCCGAGCGGGACAGCGGCCAGGCCGGATCGCGGACGGGGGCAGGGGTGGTGGTCATCGCTGCTCATCCTCGCAGTGCGGGGTGACGTGCCCGCGCGTGCCACGATGGGAGGCGTGATGCCGCACCAGGTCCCGACCGTCCCCGTCAGCGAACTCCCCGACGACGCCGTCGTCCTGGACGTCCGTGAGGACGACGAGTGGGTGCACGGCCACATCGAGGGCGCGACCCACATCCCCATGGGCGAGATCCCGTCCCGGCTCGACGACCTGCCGGAGGGCGATCCGCTCTACGTGACCTGCCGCATGGGTGGCCGGTCGGCGCGCGTGGCGGCGTGGCTGAACCAGAACGGCTTCGACGCCGTCAACGTCGACGGCGGCATGGGGGAGTGGGAGGCGGCCGGCAAGCCCATGGTGAGCGAGACCGGCCAGCCCCCCTTCGTCCGCTGACGGGGTCCTTCGTCAGCCCTTCGCGGTGGGGAGTTCGTACTCGGCGAACTTCGCGCGCAGGTCCTTCTTCGAGAACTTGCCGACGCTGGTCTTGGGCACCTCGTCGATGAACTCCACCGCGTCGGGCAGCCACCACTTGGCGACCTGCGGCTCGAGGTACTCGAGGATCTCCTCCTCGGTCGCCGTCTCGCCCTCGTTCAGCACGACGCAGGCCAGCGGCCGCTCGTCCCACTTCGGGTGCGCGATGCCGACGACGGCGGCCTCCTTCACCTTCGGGTGGGCCATGATCACGTTCTCCAGGTCGACGGAGCTGATCCACTCCCCGCCAGACTTGATCAGGTCCTTGGTGCGGTCGGCGATCCGGATCGAGCCGTACTCGTCCATCGCCGCGACGTCTCCGGTCTTCATCCAGCCGTCCGCCGTCGTCAGCTCCACGCCCGCGTCGGGGTTGTAGTAGTCCTTCGCGCACCACGGCCCGCGGACCTGCAGCTCACCGGTGGCGCTGTCGTCCCAGGGCTGCGGCTCGAGGGTGTCGGAGTCGACGATCCGGGCCTCGACGCCGAACAGCGGGACGCCGGCGCGGGCCCGGCGGTCGGCCTTGGTCGCGTCGTCGGCGTCCTCGAAGCGCCGCGGCAGGATGCCGGACGACGCGACCGGTGACGTCTCCGTCATGCCCCACGCCTGCAGGATCGGGATGCCGACCTGCTCGCGGTAGGCCTCCGACAGCGCCTTCGGGACGGCGGATCCGCCGCAGCCGATGTCGCGCAGCTTGTGCGGCTGGCCGGCCAGGTGGGGGAGCACGCCCTGCCAGATGGTCGGCACGCCCGCGGTGAAGGTGACGCCCTCGTCGACGATCAGCTTGGCGAGCGCCTCGGGCTGCATCATCGCGCCCGGCATGACCAGCGAGGCGCCGGCCGCGGGCGCGGCCTGCGCGATCCCCCAGGCGTTGGCGTGGAACATCGGCACGACCGGCATCGCCACGTCGCGGACGCTGAAGCCGAACGCGTTCGGCGCGATGGCGGCCATGGCGTGCAGCACCGTCGAGCGGTGCGAGTAGACGACGCCCTTCGGGTTCCCGGTGGTGCCGCTCGTGTAGCACATCGAGGCGGCCAGGTTCTCGTCGTCGACGTGGAACTCGACCGGCTCGGCGTCGGCCAGGAGCGTCTCGTAGTCGAGGATCCGGTCGTCGTCGGGGATCTCGTTGTTCCCGCCGTCGTCCATGACCACTACGTGCCGAACCGTCGTCATCGTGTCGATCAGCGGCCAGAGCAGCGGCAGCACGGTGCGGTCGACGAAGACGACCTCGTCCTCGGCGTGGTTGGCGATGTAGGTGAGCTGCTCCGGGAAGAGCCGCACGTTGAGCGTGTGCAGCACCCGGCCGGTGGAGGGCGCGGCGAAGTACAGCTCCAGGTGGCGCTGGCTGTTCCAGCCGAACGTGCCGACCCGGCCGTCGCCGCTGATGCCGAGGGTGTCCAGGACGCCGCCCAGCCGGCGGGTGCGCTCGGCCCACTCGGCGTAGGTCGCCCGGGTCACCCCGCCCGGGTTGTTGGTGACGATCGTCCCGTCGCCGTAGTGCTGCTCGACGTGCCGGAAGATCGAGTCGACGGTCAGTGGGTAGTCCTGCATGAGCCCGCGCATGGCCGCATCGTGCCAGTGACCGGGCTCACGTTCCACCGGGGGTCGCCCTGGTCAGGAGGAGGTCATCCGGGCCAGCGCCCGGGGGCTGCGCAGCTCGCGGAGCGCATCCCTGCCGACCCACCGGGCGCCCCGGCCCGCACGGTCGGCGAACTCGGCGGCGGTCTCGACGGCGCGGGCGTGCAGGGCCGGACCGCGCTTGCCGATCTGGCGCAGCGCCCAGCTCGCCCCCTTGCGGACGACGGGCCGGTCGTCGTCGGCCGTGCGGGCGACGTCGGCCAGGAACACGTCGAACCGTGCGTCGTCCGCCCGCTTGTCGGCCACCGCGAGACCCGCCATGAGGGTGAAGCCGGCCCGCTTGACGAACGGCTCCTCCCGCCCGCTCCACTCGCGCGCCTTGTCCCAGGCCTGCGGGCAGTGCCGGAACAGGTTCTGGCAGACCCGGTCGCAGAGGTCCCACGACGCGAAGTCGGCCGCCCACCGCTCGAACTGCCCGTCGTCGACCTCCGCGGGGTCGTCGACCAGGCTCGCCAGGATCCGCGCCTCGGAGACGCCGGTCCGCCAGAGCGCCGCCGCCAGGTCGTGGTCGCGGCCGAGGGCGCGGAGCTCGGCGACGGTCACGCCCCACACCTCGCCCGTCCCGATGCCGTAGCGGGCCATGCCGTCCAGCCGCGACGGGTCGGCCAGCGCCTCGAGCCGGGCGAGCACCTCGTCGGCCGGAGGGCTCATGGGCGGACGCACGCGTGCATCCTGCCCGGATCAGCGCAGCCGGCGTGCGCGCAGGACGACGTCCTCGGCGTGGTGCGCGCCGGCGCCGCCCTCCGGGGCGACACGCGGCCGCCGCTCGTCGACCTCCACCCGCCACCGGTCGTCGAGGAGCGCCGCCACCATCGAGGGCCAGACGTAGTCGGCCGGGTCGTCGCCGCCGTCGAGCACCTCGTGGTGCTCCATCCCGGCGTGGTGCACGAGCAGCAGCACGCCGCCGGGCGCCACGGCCGCGAGCAGGGCCCGCTCGGCCGCGCTGTCCGGGGTGCGGAGCAGCGCCGGGTACTGCGCGGAGACGAGGTCGAAGGACGCCGGCGGCAGCGCGGCCTCGACCAGCCCGGCGTGCACCCAGCGGACCTCGACACCGGCCTCCCGTGCGTGCGCGGCCGCCCGCTCCAGCGCCACGCCGGAGACCTCGAGCGCGGTCACGTCCCACCCGCCGCGGGCCAGCCAGACGGCGTCGGCACCCTCGCCGCAACCGACGTCCAGGGCCCGGCCGGGCGGCATCCCGGCCACCTCGGCGACGAGGGCGCCGTTGGGCCGGCCGCTCCAGAGCTGCTGCCGGTCGGCGTACCGGCGGTCCCAGTCCGCCCGCACCGCGGGGTCGCCGGCGTAGTGGTGGTGGGGGTCGGGAGCGAGGTCGTCGGTCACCCGTGCAGCGTCCCCCCGCGTGCCGGGGAACGGGTACTCCCGTTGCCGTACCGGCAACGGTGCCCGGTCAGGCGGTGAGGACGACGGGCAGGTCGGCGAGGCCGCGGATGACGAACTCCGGACGCCGCCGGGCGGGACGGCCCAGCTCGAGCCGCGAGGCCCGCGACAGCAGCGCCCCGAACGAGGCCTGCAGCTCCACCCGGGCGAGCGGCGCCCCGATGCAGAAGTGGATCCCCGCCCCGAAGGAGATGTGCGGGTTGTCGGTGCGGCCGACGTCGAGCGTCTCCGGGTCGGCGAACACCGCGGGGTCGTGGTTCGCCGAGCCGAGCAGGGCCGCGATCTTCTGCCCCCGCCCGACGGTGACGCCGCCGATCTCCACGTCCGCCGTCGCGGTGCGCTCGAAGAGCTGCAGGGGGCTGTCGAAGCGCATCAGCTCCTCGATCGCCGTGGGCAGCAGGCCCGGGTCCTCGCGCAGCCGCTGCAGCTCGTCGGGGTGCTCGAGCAGGGCGAGCAGGCCGTTGCCGCTCACGTTCACGGTGGCCTCGTGGCCGGCGTTGAGGAGCAGGATGCAGGTCGTCACCAGCTCGTCCTCGGTCAGCCGGTCGCCCGCGGAGTCGCGCACGCCCACCAGGTGGGAGAGCAGGTCCTCGCCCGGCGCCCGGCGGCGCTCCTCGGTGAGGGCGCGCAGGTACGCGACGAACTCGTCGGCGGCGCGCTCGGCGGCCTCCTCGGTCGCCGTCGTCCGCCCGTACTCGTACATCTTCACGATCGCGTTGGACCACGGGCGCAGCAGCGGCCGGTCGGCGTCGGGCACGCCCAGCAGCTCGGCGATGACCGCGACCGGCAGCTCCTCGGCCATCCCGGAGAGGACGTCGACGGGTTCGCTGCCGGCGGAGCGCTCGACCAGCCCGTCGACGAGCGTGCCGGCCAGGTCCTCCACCCACGGCCGCAGGCGCTCGACGTGGCCCCGGGCGAAGGCCGCACTGATCAGGCGGCGCAGCCGGGTGTGGTCGGGCGGCTCCATCT
>DASQTE010000186.1:0-22104 GCA_035642035.1 Blastococcus sp. | reverse complement strand
GTCTGGCCCATGCTCCGCCCGATCATGGCGCAGCTGGCCGAGGGGATCCGGGCCGTGCTCGGGGACGCCGACGACCGCGCCGCCCGCGCGGAGGGCGCCGCCGCGGATCCGTGGGAGGTCCTGGACGACGCGCTCAGCCGGGCTGGGTAGTTCCCCGTGCTGCCCGGGCACGGGCGTAGGCGGGGGCGCGGAAGCGGGCCATGGGGCCGTCGGGCACGAGACCGGGCGGCGGGTTCCGGACGGCGTCGAACCGGACGTCGGGGTCGAGGGCCGGCAGCGGCTCGCGCAGGGTCAACCGGGCGAACGGTCGCCAGGGTCCGAGGCCCCGGCACACGGCGAGGGTGAACCGCAGGCCGTCCCGGGACACCGCCGCGGCGAGCGGCCGCGGCTCGGACGGCACGTGGTCGGCCTCAGGGGAGGCCGCCAGGCGCAGCGACCCGGCGTCGGAGCGGTAGCCCATGATCGACGAGTAGAAGGCGGCGGTGTCCCGCCGGAGGACGGGCACCAGCCGGGTCAGCCGCCCCTGCCCCGTGGTGGTCAGCAGCAGGTCGACGGGTGCGCCGTCCCCGGGCAGCCGGATCGCGAGCCCCAGCAGGTCCGGCAGGGGCGCGGGCAGGCCCGCACCCCGGGAGAGCCGCACGACCACCACATCGGTCGCCCGGGCGTCCAGCCAGGGCACCCCCTCCGCGCCGCCCCGCCGTTCCAGCAGCGCGTCGAACACCGCACCGCGCGGATGCATCGGCTTGCCGCCCCGCCACCGGGCGATGGCGCCGAGCGGGACCGCCACCAGCCGCCCCGCGCCGCCGGTCACCCTGGCCACCGCCCGTTCCGCCGCTCGCACGGCGGCGTCCTACCCAGGGAAGACGTACCGACACGGGCCAACCATCCGGCGCCGCCGATGGCGGATTGTGCCCGCTCGCGCCCCGTTCTTGCGCCGTCAAGCGGCGAAGTGTGCGCAACCCGGCGAGGATCTTCGGTGACATCTGCCCGAGTCGGGGGCATGACACGGATCGGTCCGGCGCATACCTTCTGTGCATGCTCTCCACGCTCCTGGTCATCGGCGGCGTCCTCGTCGGACTGCTCGTGCTGCTCGCCCTGATCGTGAGCCTGAGCGCGCGGCCGCAGACCCGCCCGGCCGGTTCCGCGGCGCCCCCGCGGTCCTGGGTCGCCGACGCCGGGCGGCCGCACCCCGACGCGTGGTCGCCGCTGTCCACGACCGCCACCAGCGAACTGCCGGCGGTCCGCTGACCCCCTGAGCCCCGGCGTCCCGGCGGCTGCGACAGCGCGCCGCCGGGACAGCCCGGTCGCCGATCACGTCCTGTGCCGGGGCGGAGTCCCTCGGTGAGCAAGGGGCGTCGTGGGGGAGCAATACCAGCCCCGACACGCCGTCCGTGACCGTTCCGTTGCGCGCCACGGGCTGTTCCGGAGCGCACCCGCGCGTCACGATGGCCGCACGACGCAGGCGAACAGCGGGCGAGGTGGTCCATGGCCGGGCGGGACCGTCCTCGGTGGCGCGCGGTCCGGCTGCTCGTGCTCGTGGCGGTGCCCCTCGCCGGCGCTCTCGTCGCGGCGCTGATGCTGCCGTGGATCCTCGGCCCGGGCCTGGTGATCCGCTCCAACGGCGACCTGCTCGCGCCGCTCCCGGTCGAGCTCGGCGACAGCACGCCCGCGGGCAACTCGATCGTCCTGGCCGCCGACGGCTCGCTGATCACCTTCTTCTACCGGAACAACCGCACACCCGTGGGGCCCGAGGCCATCTCCGACGTGATGAAGCAGGCCCTGGTCGACATCGAGGACTCGCGCTTCTACGAGCACCGGGGGCTGGACGTCGAGGGCACGGCACGCGCCCTCGTGCGCAACGTGATGGCCGGCAGCGTCATGGAGGGCGGCTCGACGATCACCCAGCAGCTGGTCAAGCAGACCCTGCTGCAGACGGCCACCACGCCGGAGGAGCGGGCGGCCGCGACCGAGGAGAGCGTCGGCCGCAAGCTCCGGGAGGCGCGCCTGGCCCTCGCCCTGGAACGTCAGTACGACAAGCCCGAGATCCTCACCCGGTACCTCAACATCGTCTACTTCGGCCGCGGTGCGTACGGCGTCCAGGCCGCGGCCCAGCGCTACTTCGCGGTCAACGCCGCGGACCTGACCCTGCCGCAGGCGGCGATGCTCGCCGGGCTCGTGCAGACGCCGGCCAACGACGACCCGATCGCCAACCCGGACCGCGCCATGGTGCGGCGCGACCAGGTGCTGCAGCGCATGCACGTCCTCGGGCACATCACCGACGAGGAGCTGGCCGCGAATCTCGGCCAGCCGGTCCAGGTGAACCCCACGGAGCCGCCGCCCAACGGCTGCGTCGACGCGCGGATCGGGGCCTTCTTCTGCGACTTCCTGCAGCGGCACCTGACCGGCACGCTCGGGCTCACCCAGGAGCAGCTGGAGACCGGCGGCCTGACGATCCGGACGACGCTCCGGCCGGACCTGCAGGCGTCCGGCGACCGGGCGGTGGAGGCGGCCCTGGCCCTCGACGACCCGCTGGCCAGCATGTTCACGGCCATCGAGCCGGGCACCGGCAGGGTCCTGGCGATGAGCGTCAACCGCCGGTTCGGCTACGACGTGAACGACCCCGCGCAGGAGTCGGTCAACCTCCCTCTGGTGGCCAGCCAGGGGGCGGGGTCGACGTACAAGGTCTTCGTCGCCGCCGCGGCGCTGGAGTCGGGGATCCCGCCCTGGCACGTCATCACGACCAGTGACCCGTACGTCTCCCGGGTCTACAAGAACGGCCGGGCCCCGTACACCGTCCAGAACGCGGGCAACTACCCGCCGACCCTGACGATGGTCGAGGCGCTGGTGCGGTCGTCCAACACCTACTTCGTGGCCCTGGAGGACCAGCTCGGCAGCGTGGAGGGCCCGGTCCGCATGGCCCAGCGGATGGGCCTCTTCTCCCTCGACCCGGTCGCCGACCAGGTGGTCGCGGAGAACCGGGGCTCGTTCACGCTCGGCGCCGAGGCGACCAGCCCGCTCGCCCTGGCCAACGCCTACGCCACGCTGGCCGCCTCCGGGACGCAGTGCGACCCGACCCCCGTCACCGAGATCCTCGACTTCGAGGGGGTGCCGCTGGCCGGCCCGGACGGCGCCCCGCTGCCCACCGGCCCCTCGTGCACGCCGGAGGCGGTGCGGCCGGACATCGCGAACACGCTCAACCAGATCCTCGTCGGCGACACCGCCCTGCCGATCGGGACGGGCACCCGTGCGGCGATCCCGGGACACGACATCGCGGGGAAGACGGGGACCAGCCAGAACCGCTTCTCCGGCGCCTTCGTCGGGTACACCCCGCAGTACGCGGCGAGCGTCATGGTCCTCAATCCCAAGCAGAACCAGGACCTCGGTGGCTTCTCCGGCCGCATCGCCGCGCCCATCTGGCGCGATGCCATGGAGCCGATCCTCTCCGCCCAGGAGCCGGCGCGCTTCCCCCCGCCGGGCATGCCGCTCAACGATCCGACGCCGCCCCCGCCGCCCCCGCCGCCCCGGCCACGGCCGGCCCCGCCGCCGCCCGACGCGCCGGCACCCGAGGCCCCTGCACCGGCGGCCCCGGCACCCGAGGCGCCACCGCCCCCGGAGCAGCCCCCACCCGAAGATCTGCCGGCCGGGGAGGTCCCCGCCGGCTAGTGCGCCCGGGCCGTCATCAGTTCCGCGGCCCGCTCCCCCAGCATCACCGCGGTGGCCGCGGTCCCCCGCGAGACGGGCTGCGGCACGACCGAGGTGTCGACGACCCGCAGCCCGGAGACCCCGCGGACCCGCAGCTGCTGGTCCACGACCGCTCCGGGGTCGTCCGCGGGGCCCATCCGGGCCGTGCCGGCGAGGTGGACGGCGGTGGTCAGGTGGTCGCGCACCCAGCCGTCGAGGGCCGCGTCGTCGTCCAGGAGCCGGGTGGGCAGGCCGGACCCCGCGGCGACCAGCCGCGCGAGCGCCCGCGTGCGCAGCAGCGCGGCGGCCAGCCGGACCCCCTCGCGCAGCCGCCGCCGGTCGGACTCCTCGGTCAGGTAGCGGTGCTCCAGGCGCGGCTGCCTGCCGATGTCGCCGCCGGCCAGCGAGAGCCGGCCCCGGCTGTCCTCCCGCTGCAGCCCCACGCCCAGCAGCAGCTCCCCGCCGTCCGGGGCGCCGGTGATCCGGCTGAACGGCACCAGCCAGGGCAGCACCTCCAGGTCCCCCGGCAGCCGGGAGCCCGCCGAGTCGGCGTGCAGGACGCCGTGCAGCGGCAGGCCGCCGGGCGGGAGCGGGCGGGCGGGCCGGAACGGCAGGTAGACCTGCGGGTGGTCGGTGGCCCCGGCCCCCACGCCGGCGACGTCGGCCACCACCGGCACCCCGGCGGAGCGCAGGTCGTCGGCCGGGCCGATCCCGGAGAGCAGCAGCAGATGGGGCGACCCGACGGCGCCCGCCGCCAGCACGACCTCCGCGGCCCGCACCACGCCGTCCGCCGTCTCCACGCCGACGGCCCGGCCGCCCTCGACGACCACCCGGCGGACGGTCACCCCGCCGCGCACGGTGAGCTCGGGCAGCCCCCTGCGCGGCGAGAGGTAGGCCATCGCACTGTTGACCCGAACGCCGCCGGACACGGTGAGCGGCACCGGCCCGTAGCCGGGCGGGCCGTCCCCGTTCTTGTCGGGCTCGGCCGGATGGCCCAGCTCGACGGCCGCGGCCGCGAAACCGTCGGCCAGCGGGGAGCCGTCGCGGGGCCGCACCACCGGCACGGGCCCGTCCGCGCCGTGCTCGGGCCGGTCGCCGAAGTCGGCATCGGTCTCGAGCCGCCGGTAGGCCGGCAGGACGGCGTCGTAGGACCACAGGTCGTTCCCCGCGGCCGCCCAGGCGTCGTGGTCGGCGCGCGGAGCCCGGATGAAGGAGCCGGCGTACAGGGCGCTGGAGCCGCCGACGACGCGTCCCCGCGGCACGCGCGCGGTCCGGCCCGGGGTCAGCTCCGCCTCGAGGTCCCAGTTGGCGGGATGGCCCGGCACCGCGGCGCGCATGGTGGCCGGGTCGCGCAGTTCCGGCGGGAAGTCCTCGGGCATCGCGTGATCGGTCCCCGCCTCGAGCAGGAGCACCCGCCGGCCGGCGTCGGCCAGTCGCGCCGCCAGCGCGCAGCCCGCGGTGCCGGCGCCCACGACGACGACGTCCCACTCGTCAGCCATCCGGCAGCCCGAGCACCCCCGGCAGGTCGAGCCGGCGCACCTTGCCGGTGGAGGTCCGGGGCAGCTCCCCGAGGGGGTGCAGCGCCTTGGGCCGCTTCGCCGCGGCCAGCCGCTCCCGCGCCCAGGCGGCGAGGTCGGACGGCTCGGCGGCGCCGACGTAGGCGGCGACCACCCGCTGGCCCCACTCGTCGTCCGGGACGCCGAACACCGCGCTCTCGACGACGTCCGGGTGCGCGTCCAGGACCGCCTCGACCTCCGCCGGGTAGACGTTCACGCCGCCGGAGATGACCAGGTCCTCGCGGCGGCCGTCGAGCCACACCACGCCGTCGTCGTCGATCCGGCCGAGGTCGCCGACGGTGACCTCGTCCCCGCGCCAGGCCGCTGCCGTCTTCTCCGGGGCCTGCCAGTACTCGAAGCGGGCCCACCGCGGGACCGCGCACCACAGCTGGCCGCGCTCGTCGGTCGCCAGCCGCCGGCCCGGTCGCGCGCGCCCGACGCTGCCCGGGTGCGCCAGCCAGTCCTCGGGCGAGCAGACGGTGAACTGCGCCTCGGTCGACCCGTAGAACTCCCAGACGGCGCCGTCGGGCAGTGCGTCGAGGACGGTGCGCTTGAGCGGTCCGGGGCACGGGGCACCGGCGTGCACGAGCCGCCGGAACGAGGACCAGTCGACGTCGTCGCGCGCGACGAGGCGCTGCAGGTGGGTGGGCACGCAGAACGTCGTCGTCGGGCGGAGCGTCGAGATGACCGCGGCCGCGCGGGCGACGTCGAACGGCCCGGGCAGCAGCACCTCGCCGCCGGCCAGCAGGGTGTGGATCGCGAACCGCAAGGGTGCGCTGTGGTGCAGCGGGGAGAGCACCAGGTGCCGGTCGTCCGGCGCGAACTCCCAGAGTTCGATCTCCTCGGCGGCCAGCGCCCGGGCGTCGTCGTCGGCCAGGACGCCGGACCACACGCCCTTGCGGCGCCCCGTCGTCCCGGACGTGTAGTGCATCGGCCGGGCCAGCGGCACGTCGGCGAGGTCGGCCTCGGCGGTCCCGGTCAGCAGGCGTTCCGGCGCCGCCCCGACGTCGAGGGCGGGGTCGGCGTCCTCGGCCAGGGCCGCGCGCTCGGCCGGCGGCAGGCCGGGGTCGAGGACGACCGGCACGATGCCGGTGCGCAGGGCACCGAGCACGACGGCCAGCAGCGCCGGGGAGGCAGCGGCGGAGACGAGCAGCCGGTCGCCCGCGTGCAGCCCGGCGTCGGCCAGCGCCGCCGCCGCCCGTCGCTGGTCGCGTTCGCTGACCGACGGGACGTCGGTCACGCCGGGCGCACCGAGTCGCCTGGGCCCTGCTCCACACGGCCCTCGGCGCGCAGCTTGGCCAGGGTGGCGCGGGTCGACTGGGTGGCGGCGGGCCACAGCGCCCGCGGGACCTCGGCGTACACGGTGGCGACCAGCTCGTCGACGGTCGCCGCGCCCGCCGCGAGGGCCGCCAGCAGCTGGTGCTCCCGGAAGGCCCGGTGCGCCAGGTAGTAGTCGAGGACCGCACCGGGGTCCTCGGTGAGCTCCGGGCCGTGGCCGCAGTACAGCGCGCTCGGGCCCAGGTCGTGCACCCGCCGCAGCGACTCCAGGTAGGCGACGACGTCGCCCTCGGGGTGGGTGACGACGGAGGTGCCCCGGCCCAGGACGTGGTCGCCGACGAGCACCGCGCCGGACTCCAGCCGGAAGGCCAGGTGGTCGGCCGTGTGGCCGGGCGTGGCGACGACACCGATCGTCGTGCCGGCGAGGTGGAGGCGTTCGCCGTGCTCGAGCACGCGGCCCCGTGGTCCGGCCACGTCCCCGCTGGCCGCGGCCACCGGGGCGGCGAAGTGGCTGCCCCACGGAAGGGCGGCCTCGGCGTGGTCGCCGTGGTGGTGGGTGACCAGGACAGCGACGCAGCGGGCGTCCCGCGCGGCGAGCACCGACTCCACCGCCGCCAGGTGCACGGCGATGTCCGGCCCCGGGTCGACCAGCACCGCCTGGCCGCTGCCCGGTTCCCCCACGACGTAGGTGTTGGTGCCGTCCAGCGTCATCCCGGACGGGTTGGGCGCCAGGACGCGGCTGACCAGCGGCTCCAGGTCGGCCGTTCCGGGCAGCTCCCCCGGGGCGGGAAGTGCCCACGAGGTGCGCGGGTCGGCCGGGGCGTCCACGCACGGCACGCTAGCCGGGCCGCTGGGCGGCCGCGCACCCGGCGGCTAGCCTCGCGCCCATGCGTCGAACCCTTTCCGTCTGCCGCGGCGGCCTGTCCCTCGCCGCCGCCGTCGTCCTGCTGACCGCCTGCGGAGGCTCCGACGACGAGTCGGCGTCGTCGGAGTCCAGCGCGAGCAGCTCGAGCGCCGCCGAGACGACCGCCGAGCCGACCGACTCCGAGTTCTGCTCCCAGGCGGCCGCCGCGTTCGAGCAGGTGGAGCCGGCCCTCACCGGTGGCGGCAACGACCCCGCCGCGCTCGCCACCGCACTGCAGCAGGCGGCCGACAACGTGCGCGGCATCGAGGCCCCCGCCGAGATCTCGACCGACTGGGCCGCGCTGGGTGACGGGATCGAGCAGCTCGCGCAGGCCTTCGCCGACGTCGACGTCAACGACCCGGCGGCGCAGGCCCAGCTCGAGCAGCGCACCACGGAGGTCATCGGCTCGCTGACCACGTCGGCGACCACGGTGCAGACCTACCTGGCCGACGAGTGCGGCGTCGACGCCGGCACGTCGGAGCCCGCGGCACCGACCAGCTGACCCGCACCCCGCACACGACTGCGGCCCGCCACTCATCCCCGAGGTGGCGGGCCGCAGCTGCATGTGGCGAGGGTCAGCCCCCGCAGCCGCCGATGTAGACGCCGCGGTTGTTGAGCCACGGCACCGGGTTCAGCTGGTTGCTGTAGAGCGAGCCCCCCGAGTGCACCTCGAAGTGCAGGTGCGGCCCGGTGGACTGGCCGCGGTTGCCGACCGTCGCGATCTGCTCGCCGGCGGACACCCGCTCCCCGACGGAGACGAAGTACTGGTTCACGTGACCGTAGACGGTGACGTAGCCGTCGTCGCCGAGGATGTAGACCGCCTGGCCGAAGCCGGTGGCCGCACCTGCGCGCTTCACCACACCGCTGGTCACCGCGGAGATCGGCGTCCCGATGCTGTTGGCGATGTCCACGCCGTAGTGCGTGACCCCCCAGCGGGCGCCGTAGCAGCTGCTCACCCGGCCGTAGGTCGGCGCGACGTAGCTGCCGCCACCACCACCGTCGCCACCACCACCGTCGCCTCCGCCGGAGGACCCGCCGGAGGACCCGCCGGACGGCGATCCCCCGGAGGTGCCCCTGCTGCTGGCCGCCGCTGCCGCTGCCGCCGCCGCGGCGGCGCGGGCTGCCTCCTGGGCGGCACGCGCCGCGGCGGCCTCCTCGGCCTGCTTCTGGGCGACCCACTGCTGGTAGGCGTCACGGGCGCCCTGGAGCTCGAGCAGGTGGATCTGCGCGGCCTGCAGCTGCGCCTCGTAGTCGGCCTTCTGCGTCGCCACCTGCTCGTACGCGCCCTGCTGGGCGGCCAGCTGGCTGTCCGCCGCCTGCTTCGCGACCTCGGCGGCCTCCTCGGCCGCGGCCATCTCGTCGCGGGCGGCACGGGCGGCCGAGTCCGCGTTGGCCTGGGCGACCTTGGCCACCTCCAGCTCGCTCAGGACGTCGACCTGGTTGTCGGCCACGTAGTCCAGCATCGCCGCGCGCTGGATCAGCTCGCCCGGCCCCCGGGAGTCCAGGAGCGCCGCGGTGGTGCTCAGCTGCGGGCCCTTCATGTAGCTGTCGCGGGAGAACGAGGCGATCCGTGCCTCCGAGGCGGCGACGGCGTCCGCGGCGACCTGCAGGTCGGCAGCGGCCCGGTCGGCCTCCGCCTGCGCCTCCATCAGCGCCTCCTCGGCCATGAGGTACGCGGTTCCTGCTGCCTCGGCGAGGATGCCCACCCGTTCGAGCTCGGCCTCGGCGCTGGCGACCAGGGCGGCGATCCGGCCCACCTCGGCGGCCGCGGCGTCCTGCTGTGCCTGGGCGCTGCCGAGCTGGCTGTCGGTGGGGTTGGGCGGTGGCTCGGGGACGGCGAGAGCGGGCCCCGCGGCTCCGAGCAACGTCGCGCCGGTGACGACGGCGACGAGGACGGTCCGCGCGGAGCGGGCGCTGCGGCCCACGACCGGCCGGCGGGAGCCCGGGCGACCGGGGACCGTCGGAGTCGCCGGTCCGGACGGACGGCGCTGGAACATGACTCGCTCCCTGGGGAAGAGGGTGGGCGTTGGTGCCCAGCGAGAGTCGCAGCCTCACCATGAGTCACAAAGGCAACACGCGGAACAATCGACGCACCGGATCGAGAACGATCAGTCACCTTCTCGCGACTGTCGGTATGTCGACAACGGCGGTCAGCCGGGCGGTCGCTCCAGCTCGTGGGCCAGCTGGTCCAGCTCGGCCCCGCCCGCCATGAGGCGGGTCAGCTCCTCGCGGTCGACCTCGCCCTTGGCGAACGACCCCAGGCTCCGGCCCCGGTTGAGCAGCAGGAATCGGTCCCCGACGGGGAACGCGTGGTGCGGGTTGTGGGTGATCAGGACGACGCCCACCCCGCGATCGCGGGCCTGCGCCACGTAGCGCAGGACGACGCCGGCCTGCTTCACGCCGAGCGCCGACGTCGGCTCGTCGAGGATCAGCACCCGGGCACCGAAGTGGACCGCCCGGGCGATGGCGACCGACTGCCGTTCACCGCCCGACAGCGTGCCGACGGGCTGGTCCGGGTCGCGG
This sequence comes from Blastococcus sp., assembly GCA_035642035.1. Classification (GTDB taxonomy): domain Bacteria; phylum Actinomycetota; class Actinomycetes; order Mycobacteriales; family Geodermatophilaceae; genus Blastococcus_B. Next base: position 12,162 of record DASQTE010000186.1, on the reverse strand, counting down.
ATGTCGATGCCCATGCCGGCCAGCGCGGTGCGGGTCGTCTCGCGGGCGGCCGCCGCGTCGAAGCGCCGGAACGGCCCGCGGCCGCGGGTCGGCTCGGCCCCGAGGAAGAAGTTCCGCCAGATCGCCATCAGCGGGATCATCGCCAGGTCCTGGTAGACCGTGGCGATCCCGGCGTCCAGCGCCTCCCGGGGGGCGCCGAACGACACCGGCTGCCCGTCGAGCAGCACCTCGCCCCGGTCCGGCAGGTGCACGCCCGACAGGATCTTGATCAGCGTGGACTTGCCCGCACCGTTGTCGCCGAGCACGCAGGTGACCTCGCCCGCCCGCACGGTCGTGCTGATGCCGTCGAGGGCGATCACCGAGCCGTAGTCCTTGCCGACGTCCCGGAGCTCCAGCAGGGCCGGGGGTGCTGCCGCGCTCATCGCCGGGCCGCCTCGGCGTAGCGGCGGACCAGCCGGTTGGCCAGCACCGCGAGCAGCAGCATCGCGCCCAGGAAGAAGTAGAACCAGTCGGCGTCCCAGCGCAGGTAGGGGATGCCGAGCTGCGTCATGCCGAAGATGAGCGCGCCCAGCGAGGCGCCGATCGCCGAGCCGAAGCCACCGGTGAGCAGGCACCCGCCGATGACCGCCGCCACGATGTAGATCAGCTCCTGCCCGATGCCGGTGTTCGCCTGCACCGAGGTCAGCCGCACGGCGAGGGTGACGCCGACGAACCAGGCCGCGGTCGCCGTCGTCATGAACAGGGTGATGGTGGTGCGCTTCGCGGGCACGCCCACGTTCCGCGCCGCGACGTCGTCCCCGCCGGTGGCGAAGACCCAGTTGCCGAAGCGGGTGCGCAGCAGCACCCAGGTGGCCAGCGCGGTGAACAGCACCCACCAGAGGATGGCCACCCGGAACTCCGTGCCCGCGATGCTCAGCCGGGAGGCGAACAGCCACTCGGCGGCGGCGTAACCGGGGGCGTCGTCGATCCCGCCGACCGTGACCGTGCCGGTGAAGAGCTTGGTGAGGCCCAGGTTGAGGCCCTGCAGCATCAGGAACGTGCCGAGCGTGATGATGAAGCTCGGCAGCCCGGTGCGGGTGACCAGCCACCCGTTGGAGAAGCCGAGGGCCAGCGCGAGCACGAGGGCCACCGCGATGGCGACCCAGATGTTCTGCTCGAACTCGACGGCGACGATGCCGACGGTGAGCGCCGTCGTCCCGGTCATCACGCCGGCCGACAGGTCGAAGTGCCCCCCGATCATCAGCAGCGCGACGGCGACCGCCATGATCCCCAGCGTCGAGGCCGGGTCCAGCCAGTTGGCGATCCCCCGCGGGGAGCGGAAGACCTCCGACTGGACGGCGAAGAACGCGAAGACGACGACGGCGCCGATCAGCGCCCCGAGCTCCGGCTTGACCAGGAGCCGGCGCAGCGGCCCGGTCGCGGCGAGCCGCTCGTCGGCCCGCCGTTCGGCCGGGGTCCGCGGCGCCCCGGCCGTCTCCTCCCGCGTGCTCAGCGCGTGCCGGCCGAGGCCAGGTCGGCGATCTCGTCGACGTTGCTCTCGTCGACGATCCCCGGCCCGGTGAGCACCGGCTGACCGCCGCCGACGGTGTTGAGGTTCTCCGCGTACAGCTTGAGCATCACGAGCGGCAGGTAGCCCTGCTCGTACTGCTGCTGGTCGACGGCGAACGCGATGTCGCCACCCTGGATGCCGCTGATGACGTCCTCGTTCAGGTCGAACGTCGCGACCTGCGCCTCCGACCCGGCGTCGGCGGCCGCCTCCACCGCGATCGCGGCGACGGCGGAGTTGAGCGTCAGGACCGCGTCGATGCCCGGGTCGCTCTGCAGCTGCGACGCGATCGTCGACTGGGCGCCCGGCAGGTCGTTGATGTCCACCTGCACGGGGGTCACCGGGCTGCCGAGGCCCTCGGAGGCGCCGGAGCAGCGCTGCTCGAGCCCGATGTTGCCGGCCTCGTGGACGACGCACAGCACGTTGGCCGCACCCGCGGCGGCGAGCTCGCGCCCCGCGCCCTGGCCGGCGATGGTCTCGTCCTGCCCCACGTGGCCGATGGCGCCGAACTCGGCCGACCGGTCGCCGCCGGAGTTGATGGTCACGACCGGGATGCCGGCGTCCACCGCCGCCCCCACCGAGTCCTGGAGGGCGTCGGGGTTGGCCATCGAGACGACGATCCCGTCGACCTCCTGGTTGACGGCCGCGTCGATGAGCTGCGCCTGGCGCTGCGGGTCGCCGTCGCTCTGGTAGTCCACCGACACCCCCAGGTCCTCACCGGCGGCCTCCGCACCGTTCTGGACGACGTCCCAGAACGCGTCCCCGGCCGAGCCGTGCGTGATGACGGCGAAGCTGAGGTCGCCGCCGCCGCCCCCACCGCCGCCACCGTTGCCGGAGTCGCCACCCTCGGAGTCGCCCCCGTCGGTGGTGCAGGCGGCGAGGAGCAGCGGAGCGGCCATGACGATCGCCAGCAGACGGGGGTGTCGGGCCATGGGAGTCCTCCTGTGCTGCGCGGAGGCGCCCTCGCCTTCGCCGGTTACCGGGGGAATCATGCCTCGCACCGCCGTGCCCACGCCGACGGACCCGCGCGCCGGGTGTCGTGGAGGCGGCGGGGACGGGCGGCACGTCCCGGGCGATCTACCCTCCAGATCGTGGAGATACTGAGCACGGGTCACGAGCAGGTCGTCTTCTGCAGCGACACGGAGTCGGGGCTGAAGGCGATCGTCGCCGTCCACTCGACCGCCCTCGGTCCGGCCCTCGGCGGCACCCGCTTCTACCCGTACGCGAGCGAGGACGCCGCGGTCGCGGACGCACTGCGCCTCTCCGCCGCGATGTCGTACAAGAACAGCCTCGCCGGGCTCGACCTCGGCGGCGGCAAGGCCGTCATCATCGGCGACCCGCGCACGGACAAGACCGAGGCGCTGCTGCGCGCCTACGGCCGATTCGTCGAGGCGCTCGGCGGGCGCTACCTGACGGCCTGCGACGTCGGCACCTACAACGCCGACCTCGACGTGGTGGCCCGCGAGACGCGTTTCGCCCACGGCCGCTCGGAGGCCTACGGCGGGTGCGGCGACTCGTCGGTGCTCACCGCCTACGGCGTCTTCCTCGGGATGCAGGCGGCCGCGCAGCACTGCTGGGGCGCCCGCTCGCTGGCCGGCCGCACGGTGGCCGTCGCGGGCGCGGGCAAGGTGGGCTCGCACCTGATCGGCCACCTGGTCGAGGACGGCGCGGACGTCCTGGTGACCGACGTCGACCCGGCGGCGGTCGAGCGCGTGCGGGCGCGCCACCCGCGGGTGACGGCGGCGCCCGACACCGCCACCCTGATCCGGACCCCGCACGACGTCTACTCCCCCAACGCCCTCGGCGGCGCGCTCGACGAGGAGACCGTCGCGGCGCTGCCCTCCCGGGTGGTCTGCGGCGGGGCGAACAACCAGTTGGCCGCCCCAGGGGTCGCCGAGCAGCTGCGCGGCCGCGGCATCCTCTACGCGCCCGACTACCTGGTGAACGCCGGCGGGGTCATCCAGGTCGAGGACGAGCGGCACGGCTTCTCGTTCGAGCGGGCGAGGGCGAAGGTGGACGGGATCTTCGACGTCGCGCTGCGGGTGTTCCGGGCCGCCGACGAGGAGGGCGTCTCCCCGGCGGTGTCGGCCGACCGGCTGGCGGAGGAGCGCATCCGCTCGGTGGGCCGGCTGGCGACCATCCGGCTACCGCGCTGACCTGGGTCGACTGGGCAGGGGCGAGGGCTCGCTCGGGCTGTGTGGCCCGACGAAGGCGCGGTTCGCCGGGACAGGTAGCAGGCACCCCGCTGATTGGGGATCGGTGCGCCCCAGCGGCAGGGGTGACCGACCTGGCGGTGGACGGTCACGCTGAGGTGGTCGTTCCCCCGACGTTGAACAACCAGCAGAGGGTGTCCCTGCTCGAAGGGATGTCTCGATGCCGAGAGTGCTCATCGTCGACGACCATCCGCTCGTTCGCGAAGCGCTGAGCAGCCTGTTCGACGCGACGGCCGATCTCGCGGTCGTCGGCCAGTGTGCGGACGGCAGCGAGGTCGTCGAGGCTGTGGAGCGAACCCGGCCGCACGTGGTCCTGATGGATCTGCACATGCCCCGGGTCGACGGCCTGACCGCGGCGCGCGCAGTCCTCCTCGTCCATCCGCAGGTGCGCATCGTGTTCCTGAGCGGCGGCCTCACCCCAGCGAGTGCCCGCGAGGCCGGTGAGATCGGTGCTGCCGGCTACCTGCTCAAGGAGGACGACCCCGCTGCGCTCCCCGAGCACATCAGAGCCGTCGCGGCCGGCGGGACCGTGTGGCACCCCCGGGCTCTGGCGCTGCTCGAGCACGACCCGGACCTGATGAGGAACCTGCCTTTTCAAGCGGTCTCGTCGACCTACGTCGACGCGTGTCCCCCACGACTCCGCCAGCTGCGATAGGACCTCGCCCGTTCGGTGGGCCGACTGGCGACCATCCGGCTGCCACGTCGGGCAGGCGGGCACCCCGGCGGGACGCCGTCCCGCTCCTCCGGGGGAGGGACGTGTGCCCGTCGCCGATCCGTGTCGTAAGGTTGCTCAAGACATAGTCACTCAGTCGGGGTCGCCAGGCGGGCCGTTCCAGCCCGCGGGCTGGGCTCCCGCACTCCGTAGCGAGGGGGTCGAGCCGATGGGGCGCGGCCGAGCGAAGGCCAAGCAGACACGCGTGGCCCGTGAGCTCAAGTACAGCTCACCCAACACCGACCTTTCTGCTCTGCAGAAGGAACTCACCGGTGGTCCGTCGTCCTACACCGCCCCCGCCAGGGCGAAGGACGACGACGAGGACGACGACGAGTACAGCGACCGCTGGGCGGACGACGACGCGGACGACGACTGGGCCGCCAGCCCCCGCTGAGCCGCTGGTCGACAGCGTCTGATCGACACCGCAGCGCCTCCGGGCGCTGCGGTGTCGTCGCGCGCCCTCAGCGGTAGCCGCGCTCCAGGCGAGCGGTCGCGCCCGGGCCACCCGTGGCGCGGATCTCGCCGGCGACCCACGACGGGACGCCGGCTGCCGTCAGTTGCGCGACGGCAGCGTCGGCGACGTCCGGGGCGACGGCGGCGATCATGCCGACGCCGCAGTTGAACGCGCGCTCGGACTCCTCGCGGGGCACGCCGTGCTCCTCCATGAGCCGGACGGCCCCCGGCAGCGCCCAGGTGGACCGGTCGAGCACCGCCTCGAGGCCCTCGGGCACGACGCGGGCGGTGTTGCCCGCCAGGCCGCCGCCGGTGATGTGCGCGAAGGCGTGCACGCCCTCCACGCCGAGCTCCCCGACCAGCGCCAGGCAGTCGCGGGCGTAGATGCGGGTGGGCTCGAGGAGCTCGTCCCCGAGGGACCGGTCGAGGCCGGCCGGGGTGGCGTGCAGGTCGAGGCCGGCCGCGCTCACCACCCGGCGCACCAGCGAGTACCCGTTGGAGTGGAACCCGGAGGACGCCATGGCGACGACGACGTCGCCGTCGGCGACCCGCTCGGGCCCCAGGACGCCGTCGGCCTCCACGACGCCGACGGCCGTGGCGGCGAGGTCGTACTCGTCGGCGTCCATCAGGTCGCCGTGCTCGGCGGTCTCGCCGCCGACCAGCGCCGCGCCGGCCTGCGTGCAGCCCTCGGCGATGCCGGTCACGATCGCGGCGATCCGCTCCGGCACGACCTTGCCGCAGGCCACGTAGTCCTGGAGGAACAACGGCTCCGCGCCGCAGGCCACGAGGTCGTCGACGACCATCGCGACGAGGTCGATGCCGACGGTGTCGTGCCGGTCGAGCTGCCGGGCCAGCGCGATCTTCGTGCCCACGCCGTCGGTGGAGGAGGCCAGCAGCGGCCTGCGGTACTTGGCGGTGTCCAGCGCGAACAGGCCGGCGAACCCACCGAGGCCGCCGACGACCTCCGGGCGGTTGGTCCGCTCGACGGCGGCGCGCATGAGGGTGACGGCGCGCTCCCCGGCGTCGATGTCGACGCCGGAGGCCGCGTACGTGAACTCGGTCACGGCCGGCTGAGCGCGTCCTCGGCCCCGCCCGGCACGCTCGCGCTGCCGGCCTGCTGACCGGTCCAGCCGCTCACCGAGCGCTGGTCCTCGCGCGGCATGGCCATCGGCAGCGGCGTCCGGCCGATGCCCTCGAGCACGTGCTTGCCGAACACCTCGGACTCACCGAGCGGGATCGGGTACTCGCCGGTGAAGCAGGCGCTGCACAGCCGGCTGGCCGGCTGCTCGGTCGCGGCGATGAGGCCCTGCTCGGAGACGTAGCCCAGCGAGTCGGCGTTGATCGAGGCGCGGACGCCGTCGACCTCGAGGCCGTTGGCGATCAGCTCGGCGCGGCTGGCGAAGTCGATGCCGTAGAAGCACGGCCACTTGACCGGCGGCGAGGCGATCCGCACGTGCACCTCGACCGCCCCGGCCTCGCGGAGCATGCGGATCAGCGCCCGCTGGGTGTTGCCGCGGACGATCGAGTCGTCGACCACGACCAGCCGCTTGCCGCGGATGACGTCGCGCAGCGGGTTCAGCTTCAGCCGGATGCCGAGCTGCCGGATCGTCTGGCTGGGCTGGATGAAGGTGCGCCCGACGTAGGAGTTCTTGACCAGGCCCAGGCCGTAGGGGATGCCGGACGCCTCGGCGTACCCGACCGCGGCGGGGGTGCCCGACTCCGGCACCGGGATGACCAGGTCGGCCTCGACCGGGTGCTCCTTGGCCAGCCGCCGGCCGATCTCGACCCGGGCCGCGTGCACCCCGCGGCCGGAGATCGTGGTGTCGGGACGGGCCAGGTAGACGTACTCGAAGACGCAGCCCTTGGGCTCGGCGGTGGCGAAGTGCTGGCTCCGCAGGCCGTTCTCGTCGATCGCGATGAGCTCGCCGGGCTCGACCTCGCGGACGACGGAGGCGCCGACGATGTCCAGTGCCGCGGTCTCGCTGGCGACCACCCAGCCGCGCTCCAGCCGGCCGAGCACCAGCGGGCGCACACCCTGCGGGTCGCGGGCGGCGTAGAGCGTGTCCTCGTCCATGAACGTGAAGCTGAAGGCGCCGCGCAGCTGCGGCAGCACCTCCATGGCCGCGGCCTCGACGGAGATGTCGGGACGGGCGGCGATCAGGGCGGTGACCAGGTCGGAGTCGTTCGTGGCGACGAACGCCCCGGGGACACCGGCGTCGGCGGCCTTGCTGGCCAGCTCGGCGGTGTTCACCAGGTTGCCGTTGTGGCACAGCGCCAGGCCGGTGCCGGCCGACGTGGTGCGGAACGTCGGCTGCGCGTTCTCCCAGGTGGAGGCGCCGGTCGTGGAGTAGCGGGTGTGGCCGACCGCGATGTGCCCGCGCAGGCTGCCGAGCGTGGGCTCGTCGAACACCTGGCTGACCAGCCCGAGGTCCTTGTAGACCACGACGGACGCGCCGTCGGACACCGCGATCCCGGCCGCCTCCTGACCGCGGTGCTGGAGGGCGTACAGACCGAAATAGGTCAGCTTCGCGACCTCTTCGCCCGGCGCCCAGACGCCGAAGACGCCACAGGCGTCCTGGGGTCCGGGATTGTGGGGGTCGAGGTCGTGCGTCAGCCGTCCATCACCGCGAGGCACCCCCCGAGCCTACCGGGGTCGCGCCGCCCGGAGCCGTCCGGCGGGGTGTCGCCGCTCACGGCGCCCGCGAGTCCGCGGCCGGCCCGCGTGTCGCGGGCGCCGGAACTTCGACCGGTCCTGGCGCGTTCTCGTCTAATCCACCCGGTGTCCGGCCGGTCCGCGCCGGACGACGTGTTCGCGATGAGCGGCAGGAGACATGGGATGGCAGGCAACAGGCCCGATCCGCAGGACTTCCTCGAGATGGCGCAGCGGATGCTCCGCCAGCTCTTCGACGACCGGCGCGGCGACGACGAGCCGTGGGCGGACGCGACGCGGCAGGCCGCGCGGCGCAATCCCGAGCCCAGCGCCGAGGAGCAGCGGGAGAACCTGACGTTCGCGCTCGCGACGCGCGCCGTCGAGGCGCTCGAGGACGTCGCGCTGAACGTCGCGGCGATCCGCCAGCGGCTCGAGCGCACCGGTCCGGAGTCGCAGGACCGACCTCCACCGCAGGACGACGCCACGGAGCAGTGACCGGAGGCGGCGCCGCTCAGCCGAGGTTGCGCAGCTCCGCGGCGATCGTGGTGTCGTCGCCGTGCCCGGTCCGCACGACGGTGTCGCCGTGCAGCGTGAAGAGCTCCGACCGGATCGAGTGCTCGATGGTCGGCCGGTCGCTGAAGCTGCGGCCGGTCGCGCCCGGACCGCCGTGGAACAGCGTGTCGCCGCTGAAGACCGTGGTCAGGTCCGGCGCGTGCAGGCACACGCTGCCCGGTGAGTGCCCGGGCGTGTGCAGGGTGACCAGCTCGGTGCCGGCCACGGTGAAGCGGGTGCCCGACGTGAGGTCCCGGTCGGGCGCGGAGTCGGGATGCACGACGTCCCACAGCATCCGGTCCATGGGGTGGAACCAGATCGGGGCCGAGGTGGCCTCGCGCAGCGCGACCGCGGCGGTGATGTGGTCGTTGTGACCGTGGGTGAGCACGATCGCGCTGACCTTCCGGCCGGCGATCGCCTCGACGATGGGGGCGGCGTCGTGCGGGGCGTCGACGACCAGCACCTCGTCGTCGTCCCCGACGAGCCAGACGTTGTTGTCGACGTCGAAGTCCTGCCCGTCGAGGCTGAAGACGCCGCTGACCACGGCCTTCTCGATGCGGGCGGTGCTCACAGGACGACCACGCTGCGCAGGACCTCGCCCTTGTGCATCTTCTCGAACGCCTCCTCGACGTCCTCCAGCCCGATCGTCTCGGAGACGAAGGCGTCGAGGTCGAAGCGCCCCTGCAGGTACAGGTCGATGAGCATCGGGAAGTCGCGGCTGGGCAGGCAGTCGCCGTACCAGGAGGACTTGACCGCACCGCCGCGGCCGAAGATCTCGATGGCCGGCAGGGTGATCTCCATGCCCGGCGTCGGGACGCCGACCATGACCACGCGCCCGGCGAGGTCGCGGGCGTAGAAGGCCTGCTCGAACACCTTCGGGTGGCCGACGGCGTCGATGGCGACGTCGACCCCGAACCCGCCGGTGAGCGCCTTGACCGCCTCCACCGGGTCCGTGCCGGACGAGTTCACCGTGTGGGTGGCGCCCATGTTCTTCGCCCACTCGAGCTTCTTGTCGGAGATGTCGACGGCGATGATCGTCGTCGCCCCGGCGAGTTTGGCGCCGGCGATGGCGGCGTCACCGACGCCGCCGCAGCCGAACACGGCGACGGTCTCGCCGCGGCGGACGCCGCCGGTGTTGATCGCCGCGCCCACACCGGCCATGACCCCGCAGCCGAGCAGGCCGGCGGCGGTCGGCGGCGCGGCCGGGTCGACCTTCGTGCACTGGCCGGAGTGCACCAGCGTCTTCTCGGCGAACGCGCCGATGCCCAGCGCCGGCGACAGCTCCGTGCCGTCGGCGAGCGTCATCCTCTGCGCGGCGTTGTGGGTGGCGAAGCAGTACTGCGGCTCGCCCTTGAGGCAGGCGCGGCACTGCCCGCAGACGGCGCGCCAGTTGAGGATCACGTAGTCGCCGACCGCCACGTTGGTGACGCCCTCGCCGACGGCGGAGACGACGCCGGCCGCCTCGTGGCCGAGCAGGAAGGGGAACTCGTCGTTGATCCCGCCCTCGCGGTAGTGCAGGTCGGTGTGGCACACGCCGCACGCCTGGACGTCGACCACCGCCTCACCCGGGCCGGGATCAGGAACGACGATCGTCTCGATGCTGACCGGAGCGCCCTTGCTGCGGGCCACGACACCCTTCACCTCATACGCCATGGGGCGAGCCTAGGGCGGCGCCGCCGGGACGGCCCGGGCGCGGGTCCGCCGTTGCTTCGCGAAACGAAACGGTCACGGCCGGTACCTCGGTCGGTGTTTGAACGCGCGAGTAACCCGAGGTGCACGTAGTTTCCGACCGGTCGCGACGCACATCACAGCGCGCGACCGGGTTGCGCCCGACCGGGCGGACTCCTCCCGACTCGGAGGTCTCTTCGTGGCAGTACCCAGCTTCCTGGCCCGCGAGCGGATCATCGCCCGGCCCGGGTTCAACCGCTGGCTGATCCCGCCGGCGGCCCTGGCCGTCCACCTGTGCATCGGCCAGGCCTACGCGACCAGCGTCTACAAGACCGCGCTGGTCGAACACTTCGACGCGAGCCTCACCGCGATCGGCATCATCTTCTCGATCGCCATCGTGATGCTGGGCCTGTCGGCGGCCGTCTTCGGCACGTGGGTGGACAAGAACGGCCCGCGGGCCGCCATGTTCACCTCGGCCGTCTTCTGGGTGTCGGGCTTCCTGGTCGGCTCGCTCGGCATCGCCACCGAGCAACTGTGGCTGCTGTACTTCGGCTACGGCATCCTCGGCGGCATCGGCCTGGGCATCGGCTACATCTCGCCGGTCTCGACGCTGATCAAGTGGTTCCCGGACCGCCCGGGTCTGGCCACCGGCATGGCGATCATGGGCTTCGGCGGCGGCGCGCTCATCGCCTCGCCCCTGTCACGCCAGCTGATGAACTTCTACGACCCCGAGTACGACGGCACCGCCGGCACCGTGCCGAGCGGCTCGGCCGTCGCCCTGCTGTTCCTCACGCTCGGCCTGATCTACCTGGTCTTCATGATGTTCGGGGCGTTCATCATCCGGGTGCCCGCCGAGGGCTGGAAGCCCGACGGCTTCGACCCGGCGTCGGTCAAGAAGAAGTCCCTCGTGACGACGGAGAACGTCTCGGCGAGCAACGCGATCAAGACCCCGCAGTTCTGGCTGCTCTGGACCGTCCTGTTCTGCAACGTGACCGCGGGCATCGGCATCCTCGAGCAGGCCGCACCGATGATCCAGGACTTCTTCCGCGACGGGACGACCTCCGCCGTCGCCGCCGCCACCGCCGCCGGCTTCGTCGGCCTGCTGTCGCTGTTCAACATGGGCGGCCGGTTCGTGTGGTCCAGCACGTCGGACTACATCGGGCGCAAGCCGATCTACATGGTGTACCTGGGCGGCGGCATCGTGCTGTACATCATCCTGGCGACGCTGGGCAGCACCGCGACCTGGATCTTCGTGATCACCGCCGCGATCATCATCAGCTTTTACGGCGGCGGGTTCTCCACGGTCCCGGCCTACCTGCGCGACCTCTTCGGCACCTTCCAGGTCGGCGCCATCCACGGCCGGCTGCTGACCGCCTGGGCGGCCGCCGGTGTCGCCGGCCCGCTGATCATCAACGGGGTGCTCGACGCGCGCGGCACCCCGGGTGAGCTGGTCGCCGGCGATTACCGGCCGGCGCTGTTCATCATGGTCGGCCTGCTGGCCGTGGGCTTCGTCTGCAACCTGCTGATCAAGCCCGTCGCGAGCAAGTGGCACGAGCCGAAGGCCGCGCCGTCCCCCTCCACCCAGGAAGCGAGCGCCGTCCGATGAGCACTCCTGCCTCCACGAGCCAGGACCAGCAGCAGACCCACCGCACCCCCACGGCGCTCATCGCGTTCGCGTGGACCCTCGTGGGCGTGCCGCTGGCCTACGGGCTGTACAACACGGTGAAGGCGGCCAGCGCGCTGTTCGGCGGCTGATCCCTCCCCGCTGAGCCCCGTCCGCACTCCTGCGGGCGGGGCTCAGTGCTGTCTGAGGGGCCGCAGCGGGAGCAGGCTGCTCAGGTCCGCGCGGTTGCCGCTGGCGGTGACCCTGCCGGCGGCGATCGCGTCGGCCCAACTCAGCCGCCCACTGACCAGGCGCAGCCAGGTCGGGGCATCGGTCTCGACGACGTTCGGTGGCGTGCCCCGGGTGTGCCGCGGCCCCTCGATGCACTGGACGGCGACGTGCGGCGGGATCCGCACCTCGACCGACCGGCCGGGTACCTGCTGGGCGAGCCAGCGCGCGCTGGTCTTCACGGCGGCGCCGACCACCGCGCGCGGCGGCTGCTCGGCGCCGTCGTCCAGCCAGGCGCGCACCGGCTCGAGGACGGCGCGCAGGTCCTCGGCGGGGATGGGCGCGGTGGCCGCCATCAGCTGGTCGGGACGGTGCCCGCCGGGACGGTGAGCGGGGTGCTGTATTCCGGTCCGCCGAAGAGCGCCGGGAGGGTGGCGGTCCAGGCGGCGCGCAGCTCTGCGAGCGGCAGGTCGAGCACGCCGTCGACCGACAGCGAATCGCCGCCCGTCGTCCCCAGTTCCGTCACGGGCACCCCGG
>DASQTE010000185.1:0-10596 GCA_035642035.1 Blastococcus sp. | reverse complement strand
GACCGGGTCGCGGTTGGCCATCGCGCGCAGGTGGATGCCGGCCCGCAGGTAGTCCATCTCGTAGAGGTGCTCGCGCCACTTGCGGTCCAGCACCGAGAGCAGCACCCGCCGCTCCAGCTCGCGCATGACCTCCGAGCCGAGCCCGGTCTCCCGCTCCGTGTAGGCGCGGTGCACGTCGTCCAGGAGCTCCTGCTTGAGCACCTCCGGGGCGAGCGCGGACTGGTCGCCGTCGGCGGTCCGGTCCAGCAGGTCCTGGATCTCCAGCCCCACCGGGTAGAGCGCCTTGAGCCCGGTCCACAGCTGCTCGAGGTCCCAGTCCTCGGCGTAGCCGAGCTCGGTCGCGCCGTCGACGTAGGCGCTGATCACGTCGTCGACCATCGACTGGATCTGCACGTGCAGGTCCTCGCCGTCGAGCACCTTGCGGCGCTCGTCGTAGATGACCGTGCGCTGCCGGTTGAGGACCTCGTCGTACTTGAGGACGTCCTTGCGGACCTCGAAGTTCTGCTGCTCGACCTGGGTCTGCGCCGAGAGGATCGCCCGGCTGACCATCTTCGACTCGATCGGCTGGTCGTCGGGCACCCGGAGGGTGTTCATCATCGACTCGAGCATCGGGCCGTTGAACCGGCGCATCAGGTCGTCGCCGAGGGACAGGTAGAACCGCGACTCCCCCGGGTCGCCCTGGCGTCCCGAACGACCACGCAGCTGGTTGTCGATGCGGCGGCTCTCGTGCCGCTCGGTGCCCAGCACGTACAGGCCGCCGGCCTCGACGACCTCCTCGTGCTCGGCCTTCACCTGCGCCTTGGCCTCCGCCAGTGCCTCGTCCCAGGCGGCCTCGTACTCCTCCGGCGTCTCCGCCGGCGACAGGCCGCGGGCGCGCAGGTTCTCGTCGGCGATGAACTCGGGGTTGCCGCCCAGCACGATGTCCGTGCCGCGGCCGGCCATGTTGGTGGCCACCGTGACCGCGCCCAGCCGCCCGGCCTGGGCGATGATCGCCGCCTCCCGCGCGTGGTTCTTCGCGTTCAGGACCTCGTGCTTGATGCCCCGCTTGAGCAGGTACTTCGAGAGGACCTCGGACTTCTCGACGCTGGCCGTACCGGCGAGGACCGGCTGGCCCGCCTCGTGCCGCTCGGCGATGTCGTCGACGACGGAGTCGAACTTGGCCTTCTCCGTCTTGTAGATGACGTCGGACATGTCCTGGCGCACCATCGGCCGGTTCGTCGGGATCGGGACGACGCCCAGCTTGTAGGTCTGGTTGAGCTCGGCGGCCTCGGTCTGGGCCGTGCCGGTCATCCCGGAGAGCTTCTCGTAGAGCCGGAAGTAGTTCTGCAGCGTGATCGTGGCGAGGGTCTGGTTCTCGTCCTTGATCTGCACCTTCTCCTTGGCCTCGATGGCCTGGTGCATGCCCTCGTTGTAGCGCCGGCCGGACAGCACGCGGCCGGTGAACTCGTCGACGATGAGCACCTCGCCGTTGCTGACGATGTACTGCTGGTCGCGGTGGAAGAGCTCCTTGGCCTTCAGCGAGTTGTTCAGGTAGCTGATCAGCGGGGTGTTGGCCGCCTCGTAGAGGTTGTCGATGCCGAGCTGGTCCTCGACGAACTCGACGCCCTCCTCGGTGATGGCGACGGTGCGCTTGCCCTCCTCCACCTCGTAGTGGACGTCGCGCTTGAGCATCGGCGCGATCCGGGCGAACTCCCCGTACCACTTGGCGCTGGTCTCGGCCGGGCCGCTGATGATCAGCGGCGTGCGGGCCTCGTCGATGAGGATCGAGTCGACCTCGTCGACGATCGCGAAGTGGTGGCCGCGCTGCACCAGGTCGGCCTTGCTCCAGGCCATGTTGTCGCGCAGGTAGTCGAAGCCGAACTCGTTGTTGGTGCCGTGCGTGATGTCGCAGGCGTACTGCGCGCGGCGCACGTCGGGGCGCTGCCCGGAGACGATGGTGCCGACGTTCAGGCCGAGGAAGCGGTGCACCCGACCCATCCACTCGGCGTCGCGGGAGGCCAGGTAGTCGTTGGTGGTGACCACGTGCACGCCGTCGCCGGTCAGCGCGTTGAGGTACGCCGGCAGCACCCCGGTGAGGGTCTTGCCCTCACCGGTCTTCATCTCGGCGATGTTGCCGAGGTGCAGGGCGGCGCCGCCCATGATCTGGACGCGGTAGTGCCGCTGACCCAGCGTGCGGGTCGCGGCCTCGCGGACGACGGCGAACGTCTCGGGCAGCAGCTCGTCGAGGGATTCCCCCTCGGCGTACCGCTCCTTGAACTCGTCGGTCTTCGCGCGCAGCTCCGCGTCGGTGAGCGCGCCGGTCTCGTCGGCATAGGACTCGACCGCATCGGCGATCTTGGACAGCCTTCGGAGGAGCTTGCCCTCACCGGCACGCAGAAGCTTCTGGAACACCACGCCCCCAGCGTAGGCGGCATGCGCGCCCGGATCAGCCGCGGCGACACCGCGGGCCCCTCCGTAACCTTCCCGGGTGCCCCACGATCCCCACGACCTCGCCCCGGGCCTGCTGGAGCTCCTCACCGAGCGGCACCTGGCGACGCTCACCACCCTGCGCGCCGACGGCAGCCCGCACGTGGTCCCGGTCGGGGTCACCTTCGACGCCGCGACCGCCACCGCCCGCGTGATCACGTCCGGCACGTCGGCCAAGGCCCGGCATGTGCGCGCCGGGCAGAAGCGGGTCGCCGTCTGCCAGGTCGACGGGCGGCGCTGGATCACCCTCGAGGGGACGGCGGTCGTCCGCGACGACCCGGCGTCGGTCGCCGACGCCGTGGAGCGCTACGCCCGGCGCTACCGGCAGCCCCGGGAGAACCCCGCCCGGGTGGTCATCGAGATCTCGGTGGACCGCGTGCTCGGCAACGCCTGATCATCGCTGCATGACAACCGCTCCACGGCCCCGACCGGAGGCTGGCCGCGAGCTTGCGAGTGGTGAGTGGGTCGGGGTCCTTTCGCTGGCCACGGAGACCGTGCGCACCGAGCGGCTGCTGCTGCGCCCGTTCCGGTCCGACGACGTCGACGCCGTCCACCGGGCCTCCCAGGACGCGGAGACGCAGCGCTGGATCTCGGCGCTGCCGGTCCCCTACACCCGCGAGGACGCGCGCCGGTTCGTCGAGGACATCGCGATGCGCGAGCGCAGCGACCGCCTCGGCCTGTCGGTCGTCCTCGAGGACGACGAGGGGTTCGCCGGCACCGCCGGCATCTACCTGCGCCAGGGCCGGCTCGGCCCCGAGATCGGCTACACCGTCGCGTCGTGGGCCCGGGGGCGCGGCTACGCCGCCGAGGCCGCCCGCGCACTGGCCGACTGGGGCTTCGCCCACGGCGCCCCGCGGGTGCACCTCTACGTCGACGTGCGCAACGCCCCGTCGCTGGCCGTCGCACGGCGGGCGGGGTTCACGCAGGAGGGCGTGGTGCGCGGCTGCTTGGAGTACCGGGACGGCCCGCGCGGCGACGCCGCGCTGTTCGGCCGGCTCTCCGGCGACTGAGCCTGCGGGTGGACGGCGGTCGGCCGCCCACCCGCAGCGCGGTCAGACGGGAGCGGCGGCCTGGGGTCCGGCCGTGCGCGCGGGGACGGCGCCGTTCTGCGGCACCTCGGTCAGCCGGATGAGGCCGTAGTCGTAGGCGTGCCTGCGATAGACGACCGTCGGCTGCCCGGTGTCGGCGCACTGGAACAGGTAGAAGTCGTGGCCGACCAGTTCCATCTCGTGGAGCGCCTGGTCGACGGTCATCGGCGTGGCGGGATGGTGTTTCTCGCGGACGACCCGCCCGGGCAGGTGCTCGTCGAGATCCGTCACGTGCGGCCCGTCCGCGAGCTGGCGGTCCAACTGCAGGGAGTCGAGCGCGCCGCTGTCGGCGACCGAGTTGCCGGAGAGGCGCACGCTGGCCGGGGTGCGCCGGCCGTGGTGCACCCGGCGGCGGTCGGCCGCGCGGCGCAGGCGGTTGTCGAGCTTCTGGCTCGCCGTGTCCAGCGCCGCGTAGAAGTCCGGTCCGGCGGCTTCGGCACGCACGACGGGGCCCTTGCCGCGCAGCGTGATCTCCACGCGCTGGCAGGCGGCGGACTGGCGGGGGTTCGGTTCGTGGAACAGCTCTACATCGATCCGGAGGATCTTCAACTTGCCGTCGAAGCGGTCGCTCTGACCGACCTTGTCCTCGACGTGCTGGCGGTAGTGCTCCGGAACCTCGACGTTGCGACCACGGACCACGATCTCCATCTGACCTCCCGGTTGAGCCGGTTGTAGGTCGCTTCGACGCTAGTCCCTGTTCACCTGTCCCGACAGTCGATCGGAGGGCCTCACCGGACGTTCTCGGACCGGTTCGGGACAACGCGCAGGTGGGTTAGCGGACGACTTCTGCGGGACGTTCCGCGGGGTGGCCGCGACGACCGCGGCCAGGACCGGAGCGCTCCTCCCGGACCCGCGGTGCGCCAGGGCGGCGGCGGCCTCCGTCAGGGTCGCCCCGGTCGTCACGACGTCGTCCACGAGCACGAGCAGCACCTCCGGCGGCAGCCGGGCCGGGACCCGCTGGAACGTGCCGGCGAGGTTGGCCCGCCGCTGGGCGGCGGACAGGCCGGCGGAGTCGCGGACCCGGCCACGCCGGCGCAGCAGCCGCGCCTCCGCGGCCGGCACCCCGGCCGCCCGCAGCTCGGTCACCGCGCGGGCGGTCAGCTCCCGCACGTGGTCGCGCCCGCGCGCCCGCAGCCCGGCCCGCGAGCTGGGCACCGGCACGAGGGCCACGGGGCGGGTCGCCGGCCCCGGGACGGCGGAGACGACCGCCGCCACGGCCAGGGCGAGCGCCGCCCCCAGCGGCACGGCGAGCTCGGCCCGCCCGCGCTCCTTGAACTCGATCACCGCGGGCCGCACCGGACCGGCGTAGGCGCCCGCCGCCGCGGTCGGCGGGAAGCCCCACGGGAAGCGCCGCGGCGAGGCCGTCCGCGGCCGGGCGAGCTCCGCCGCGCAGCGGGTGCACAGGACCGCGCCCGGGACCCCGCAGCCGGCGCAGGTGCGCGGCAGCAGGAGGTCGGTGAGCGCGGCGATCCCGGCGCGGCCCACGAGGGTCAGCCTGACGGGAACCGGCGCGCGGCGGCACCCCCACGACCGATGTGTGGACGAAGGATCTGTCAGAGCGGGTAGAAGGGAGCCGCCCCCGGGAGCGGCTCCTGACCGCGCACGAGCGTGACCCAGGTGCCCCCGGCCAGCTGCCAGATGGTCCCGCCCGCGTTGACCAGCGGCTGCTGGGTCGGCGCCGCCGCGATCGAGCGCGGCTGGCTGGGCAGCCCCGCCGTCGGGATCTGGGTGAGACCCCAGCCGTCGACGCCGACGGAGTAGGGCACGATCCCCTCCTGCCCGGCGTCGCCGGCCAGCACCAGCAGCGTCCCGCTGTCGCGCCAGGCCACGTCGACGACCCGCGACAGCTCCGGCACGATCGCCCGGAAGTCGCGCAGGGCGACGCTGCCGTCCTCGGCGCGGACCACGGTCCCGACGTACAGCGCCCGGCCACCCGGCCCCTCGACCACGAGCGCCGCCCGGACGGCGTCCGGCGAGAGGCGCAGCACCTCGGTGAGGCCCAGCCCCGGCAGGGTCGGCGCCGTCACGGCCTGCGGCGGGCCGCCGGCCTGGATGCGCACCACCGAGGTGCTGTCGCGGACGACCCAGACCTCCGAGCGGGTGGCCGCCACCGACGGGGAGGCCAGGCGGGCACTGCTGAGCACGGGGGCGAGTTCGCCGGCGTACGGGCCGGCGAACAGCGTCGAGCCGGCCGCCTCGGGCCGGATCCCGACCAGGAAGGACAGCTCGCCGCTGGTGGCGTCGATGGAGGCCGTGGCCTCGGTGAGCGCGTAGGCACCCTGCCCGGCGGGACCGGGAGTGGGTTCGCCGGTGGTCACGGTGCGCACGGCGCCGTTGGAGAGGTAGTGCCCGACCGTCTCCAGGGGCACCGCGTCGGGGTTGAAGCCGACCCAGTTCTCGATGCTCTGCTGGTTCGGGACGTCGTCGATGGCGACCGGCTCCCCGTCGATCCGCACCTCCACGTCCTGGATCGAGACGTTGCGCAGCTGGGTCAGCGTCCACACCAGCTGCGCCGACAACTCGGACAGCAGCGGCGAGGGCTCCGCGGACAGACCGGTGAGGTCCACGATGGCGAGCTGCCCGTCCAGGCTCACGTTGCTGCGCAGCTGGGCGCCGGTGAGCGGGTTCTGGACCGCGCCCGCCGGCAGGTACGCCGACGGCCCGGCGATCAGCCGCTCCACGATCGTCGTGGGCAGCGCCTCCCCCGCGAGGACGTAGCGGGGGTCGGGCACCAGGCGCTGGCCGGTCGGGTCGATGAAGTAGATGGCGGCCTCCTCGTAGAGCCGCTGGAAGTCCGGCTCCAGGAGGACCAGGCCGTCGGGCGGGTCGGAGATCCGCCACTCCTCGTCGACCTGCTCGAGCGTGTACTGCCGCGTGTAGGTGCCGCCGTCCACGGCGAAGACGCCGCGCGGGTCGATCGTGCCGACGATGTCGGCGGTCACCTCGACCGCGCCGGTGTCGGTGGTGACCGTCGCGTAGTCCTGGCCGATCACGGTGATGCCGGTCTCGTCGCTCCAGGAGCCCGCGGCGTCCCGCGTGAGGTGCTCGCGCGCCACGGGGTGACCGGGCCGCGTGCTGGCCGCCGCGTCGATGAACGACTTCACGATGTCCTCGGGCGCGGCCCCCGGTTCGGGCCGCAGCGGCTCGATGCCGAGCACCTCGGCCGGCCGCGCCGGCGCCTGGGTGATCTGCACCGTGGAGGAGGTCATCGGCACCGTGGAGCAGCCCGGCAGCGCGAGCAGCAGCGCCGCGGCGACGGCCACGCGGACGCGGCTCATACCGGCGTCCCCGGTCGCCGGATGAACGCCGGCCGCAGCGGCAGCGGCGAGCTGGTCAGCTCGCCGCCGGCGGTCAGCGGCAGCGTGAGCCGGAACTGCGCCCCGGCATTCGGCTGGCCCCACACCTGCAGCCAGCCGCCGTGCAGCCGCGCGTCCTCGAGGCTGATGGACAGGCCCAGTCCGCTGCCGCCGACCGTGCGCACCCGCGAGGGGTCGGCCCGCCAGAACCGGTCGAACACGTGCTGCGCCTCCGCGGAGCTCAGCCCGACGCCCTGGTCGCGCACGGTGACGGCGGCGGCGGTCCGGTTGGCCGCCAGCGTGATCTCGATGGGCCGGCCGGCGCCGTGCTCGATCGCGTTCCCGACCAGGTTGCGCAGGATCCGCTCGACCCGCCGGGCGTCCACCTCGGCGATCACCGCGTCGTCCGGACGGCTGACCAGGAGCTCGGACCCGTGCCGGTGGGCCAGGGCCCGCATCCCGTCCACCACCCGGCCGACGAGCGCGCCCAGGTCGGCCGGCTCGGAGTCGAGGACGGCGGCACCGGCGTCGTACCGGCTGATCTCGAGCAGGTCGGTGAGCAGGCCCTCGAACCGGTCGAGCTCGGCGCGCAGCAGCTCGGCGGACCGGGCGACGTGCGGCGCGAAGTCCCCCCGCGACTCGTGCAGCACGTCCGCGGCCATCTGCACCGTCGTGAGCGGGGTGCGCAGCTCGTGCGAGACGTCGGAGGTGAACCGCTGCTGCAGCTGGGAGAGGCCCTCCAGCTGGGTGATCTGGCGCTGCAGGCTGTCGGCCATGGCGTTGAAGCTGGTCGCCAGGCGGGCGAGGTCGTCCTCGCCGCGCACCGTCATCCGTTCCTCCAGGTCGCCCTCGGCCAGCCGCTGGGCGATGCCGGCCGCGCGCCGCACGGGGTCGACGACCAGCCGGGTGACCAGGACCCCGATCCCCACGACGAACAGCGTGAGCGCGATGCCGCTGATGACCACGGTGCTGCGGATCAGCGAGAGGCTCTCGACCTCCTGCGCGAGCGGGAAGGCGTAGTACAGCTCGACCTGCTGGACGCCGGAGGCGTCGGTGGGCACCGCCGCGCCGACGAGCAGGGTCGGCTGCGGCTCCCCCGAGGCGTCGGGCACCGGGAAGTACTTGCGCGACTGCCCGCCCGAGGCGACGTCGGCCCGCAGGTCCGACGGCAGCGCCTCGAGCACCGCGCGCCGGCTGGCGGCGGGCCGCTCGATGTCGCCGCTGCGGTGGATCATCACCACCTCGAAGTCACCGGCGGCACCGCCCCGCTGCAGCAGCGCGTTCACCGTCCGGCTCAGGGCGGAGCGCACGCTGGCGCCGTCGCCGGCGGCGATGGTCGCGACCTGGCCCTGCGCGTACGCGACCCCGGCCTGCGCCTGGTCGATCGCCGCCTCCTCCTTCACCGAGAGGAGCTGGTCGCGGATCTGGCTGAACAGCACGAGGCTGACGATGACGACGACGGTGCCGGCCACGACCATCGTGATCGCGCCGATCCGCACCTGCAGCGACGAGCGCCAGGCGCTGACGGCACGGCCGATCTGCTCCCGCAGCACGCGCTGGCCCCGGCGGCGGGCCAGGCCGGTCCGCCGCCGCAGGCCGCGCCGGATGCGGCGGAGCTGCGCCGAGCCCGCGGACGGCTCAGCGGGCGCCGCAGCGGGCGCCTCGGAGCCGCCGCGAGGCGGGGCGGTTCGGGTCACCGTCCCATTGTGACCGTCAGGGCGGGCCTGCCTTGTAGCCCACGCCTCGCACGGTCAGCACGACCTCCGGCTTCTCCGGGTCGCGCTCGATCTTCGCCCGCAGCCGCTGCACGTGGACGTTGACCAGCCGGGTGTCGGCCGCGTGCCGGTAACCCCACACCTGCTCGAGCAGCAGTTCGCGGGTGAACACCTGGCGCGGCTTGCGGGCCAGCGCGACGAGCAGGTCGAACTCCAGCGGCGTCAGCGCGATCGGGACGCCGTCCCGGGTGACCTGGTGCGCCGGGACGTCGATCTGCACGTCGCCGATGCTCAGGTTCTCCGCCTGCCCGGTCTCGCCGCGACGCAGCTGGGCCCGCACGCGGGCCACGAGCTCCACGGGCTTGAACGGCTTGGTGACGTAGTCGTCGGCGCCGGCCTCCAGCCCCTGGACGACGTCGATCGTGTCGCCCTTGGCCGTCAGCATGACGATCGGCACCGTCGACTGCGTGCGGATGTCCTGGCAGATCTGCAGGCCGTTGCGGCCGGGCAGCATCAGGTCCAGGAGCACCAGGTCGGGCCGGGTCTGCTGGAAGACCCCGACCGCCCGGTTGCCGTCGGACACGAAGGCTGGTTCGTAGCCCTCGCGCCGCAGCACGATGCCGAGCATCTCGGCGAGGGCGGCGTCGTCGTCGACGACGAGGACACGGCCGCGGCTGGGCCCGTTCTGCGGAGCGGTGGGTGGCACGGCGACCATTCTGCGCTGTCGAGCAAGGAAAACGGCCCACCCGTCCGGGTGAGCCGCTTTCCGAGGCAACTGGATGGAACGCCCCCCTCCCAGGGACCCGCGCCGAGCGGAGCGAGGTGTGGGGAGGGAGGGGGTCCTTCGTCAGTAGCGGTAGTGGTCGCTCTTGTAGGGGCCCTCGACCGGCACGCCGATGTAGTCGGCCTGCACCTTGCTGAGCTCCGTCAGCTTCACGCCGAGCGCGTCGAGGTGCAGCCGCGCCACGTGCTCGTCGAGCTTCTTCGGCAGCACGGTGACACCGGGCTCCTGGCCCTCGTAGGCGGCCCGGTTGTTCCACAGCTCGATCTGCGCGAGCACCTGGTTGGAGAACGAGGCGCTCATGACGAAGCTGGGGTGGCCCGTGGCGTTGCCGAGGTTCAGCAGCCGGCCCTCGGACAGCAGGATGATCGTGTGGCCGTCGGCGAAGCGCCACTCGTCGACCTGCGGCTTGATGGTCGTCCGGGTGATGCCGGGCGTGCGGGCCAGGCCGGCCACGTCGATCTCGTTGTCGAAGTGCCCGATGTTGCCGATGATCGCCTGGTGCTTGGTCCGGCCGAGCTGGTCGGCGCTGATGATGTCCTTGTTGCCGGTGGCCGTGATGATGATGTCGGCCTTGCCGATGACCTCGTCGAGCGTGGTCACCTCGTAGCCGTGCATCGCCGCCTGCAGGGCGTTGATCGGGTCGATCTCGGTGACGATCACCCGGGCGCCCTGGCCGCGGAGGGACTCCGCGCAACCCTTGCCGACGTCGCCGTAGCCGCAGACGACGGCGACCTTGCCGCCGATCATCACGTCGGTGGCGCGGTTGATGCCGTCGATCAGCGAGTGCCGGCAGCCGTACAGGTTGTCGAACTTGCTCTTGGTGACCGAGTCGTTGACGTTGATCGCCGGGAAGAGCAGCCGGCCTTCCCGGGCGAGCTCGTAGAGCCGCATGACGCCGGTGGTGGTCTCCTCGGTGACGCCCTTGATCCCCTGGCCGATGCGGGTCCAGTAGCCCTTGTCCTCGGCGAGGGTGCCGCGGAGGACGTCGAGGATCACGCCGTACTCCTCGGAGTCGGCGTCGGTGGTGTCAGGGACGACGCCGTCGGCCTCGAAGCGGGTGCCCAGGTGCACCAGCAGCGTGGCGTCGCCGCCGTCGTCGAGCAGCATGTTGGGGCCGACCACGTCGCCGTTCTCGTCGCGGAACTCGAACAGCCGCTGGGTGCACCACCAGTACTCGGGCAGGCTCTCGCCCTTCCAGGCGAACACCGGGACGCCGGCGGGCTGCTCGGGAGTTCCGTCGCCGACGA
>DASQTE010000184.1:0-3364 GCA_035642035.1 Blastococcus sp. | reverse complement strand
CGGGTCCCTCGCCCGGGAGACCGGTCAGCCGCCGGGCGTCGGCGCTGGTGGGGCCGCCGGCGGGATGCACCGGATGATCGGCTCCGCCGCGTAGTGCGTCCGGAAGTCCTCGCGCCGCACCTCCGCGCCGGTCGAGAGGTCGCGGAAGACGCGGGTGACGGTGATGTCGAAACCCTGCGACCCGCCCTGCGGCTTGCAGGTGCCGTCGTCCGGCTTCTCCTGCACCACGGGCTCCCGGACGTTGACGCGGTTGCTGCTGATCGACTGGATCTCGTAGCGCTTCGTCCCGTAGAAGGTCACGGTGATCGTGCCGGGCGTCCACGTGGTGTCGATGTAGACGCCGGTGTCGGTGTCGTTGCGCCACTGCAGGTCGATCTGGCCCTCGTACACCGTCGCCTCGCGGCCGGCCGGGTAGCGGCTGATGTAGTAGCTGTGCGGCTTGTGGTAGATGTCCTCGAGGCCGGAGAAGAAGACGGCGTTGAACATCGTCGTGGCGAACTGGCTGATCCCGCCGCCCACCGCCTGGGTGATCTGGCCGCCGCTGATGACGCCGGCCGGCACGTAGCCCTGGGCGGTCCCGCGGGGGCCGGTGAAGGTGTTCAGGCTGAAGGTCTCGCCGGGCAACACGAGTGCGCCGTCGACCTCGGCCGCCACGATGCGGATGTTCTCGCCGCTGGCCGGGTTGCCGATGTTGGTCGTGAAGCTGCCGATCTCCTCCTTGATGCCGAGGGCCTGCGCCTCCTCGGTGGTGAAGTCCGCCGGCACCGGCCCCAGCTCCGCGGTGACCGTCCGCGGCTCCGGCTCGGTGAGCACCGGGAGCAGCTGCTCGGCGAGCGTCGCCGGGGCGACGCCGGTGCCGTCGACGGAGGGCACCACGGTGACCGCCCCGCCCGAGACCTCGAAGCGGGCGTCCTGCGCGCCGCTGCCGAACACCGCGAGCTCGTCGCCCAGCGCCGTCTGCAGCCTGGCCGGGTCGACGGCGACCGCGAGGACGCCGTCCTCCTGCGCCGTGAAGGCGAGCGACGCGGCGATGGCCTCCACGGACACGACGGCCGTGTCGTCGCTGTCGGGCACGACCACGGACACCGGAGCGGACAGCGCCGGGGCCACGGTCTCCGCCAGCACCCGCTGGGCCTCGGCCTCGTCGACGAGGACCGGCGTCACCTCGACCGGCAGCTCGATCGGCGTCCCCGGGTCCTGGTCGGCGGCCAGGGCGGCGACGATCGCGTCGGCAGAGCCCTCGCGGTCCAGGTGCCGGCCGTCGGCCGCGTCCGCGACGCCGGGGGTGGTGCCGTCGATCGCGATGGTGGCGTCGACCGGCGCCCGGTCGACGTTCGCCGCGACGGTCTCGATCTGGGCGGCCAGCGCGGTCTCGTCCGCGCTGACGACCGGCTCGACCTCGCGGTCGGAGAACAGCGTGACCAGGCGGGTCCAGGGGTTCAGCGGCTGGTCGTCGGCGGCGTCGACGGTGGCCTCGACGTCCAGGGCGAGACCTGCGGCGACGGGGGAGAGGGCCGCCTCGACGTCGTCGGCGACGACGGTGCGGTCGGCGGTCACCCGGGGGGTCAGTTCCTCCGTGAGCCGGTCGGACGCGGCCGCGGGGGAGAGCCCGCCGATGTCGACGCCGGACACGACCGTGGCGCGCGGGACGTCGCCGGAGGACAGCAGCAGGTCGCCGCCGTAGAGGGCGGCGAGGACGGCGACCGCCCCGGCGGGCACGAGGACCGCTCCGCGGCGCCACCAGGGGCCGCGGGCGCCGTCGGCCGGCGGCTCGCCACCGGGCGGCGGGCCGACGGGGGTGTCCGCGGCGTGCCCGTCCTCGGGGCGGAGGGGCGCGGGCCCGCCGTCCACGGCCGGTGCGGAGTCGACCGGCTCGGTGTCCCGCACTTCGGCCTCGTGGACCGCGGCGTCCACGGGGGCGGTGTCGGTGGCGCCGAGGGCCGGCGTGCTCCGGTCGTCGTCGGCCCCGGTGTGGGGTGGTGCCTCCGGCGGCGCGGCCGCCGCGGCGTCGGGCCCGCCGAGCAGCCAGTCGCGCGTGACGGGACGGGTGTCGTCGTGCTCCTCCACCGGCGCCGGGCGGCTCCCGTCCGGAGCCGGCCGCCCGTCGACCTCGTCGGGGCGCATGCGCACGGTCTCGTCGTGCGCGGCAGGGGGGTGCGGCATGGGGGATTCCTCCGGTGTGGGCCGACCGGTGGTCCCCGAGAACGACGGAGCCGCCGCCCCTCCTCCCGCACGAGGCGGGGAGGAGGACGCGGCGGCGTCGTCGGAAGAGGCGGTCATCGCGGGCGCGACGATACCGCCCTGTTCACGCAGTTACGCGCTGCTCGCCGTCTGTGTCGATGATGTCGACGGCGATGTCGCGCAGCTTGCTCTCGTACTCGCGAGCGTGATGCCCGCAGAAGACGAGATCGCTGCCGCTCGCGAGAACGACGCGCACCTTGGCCAGGGCTCCACAGCGGTCGCAGTGGAACGGGACGACGAGGTCATCGGTGGGCGGGGTCGACGTCAGCGTCTGGGTCATCTGGCTCATCACTCGCTCTCTACCGCACGGACCCGCGGCTGCGGATCGGCCTCCTGCACAGCGCCAGGATGGCCCCTCGGATTCCCGTTCCCACCCGGTTCGTCGCGGACTCGCCGAAAGAGATGAGTCCGTAATACGCCGGGTCGTGCTGGATCGGGTTCAGCAGGGGACGTCACTGGGGTGGAACCGGTGGTGCACGTGCTGGTCGTGGTCTGCCGGACCGGAGTACCGGGCCGACCGTGGGTCCGCTGCTGTTCTGACGTTCCCCACGCTACGCCGTCTACCCGACAGGTGTCGGCGTACACCGACGTCCCGCCCCTCCGGGTGACTCCGCTGCAGAACTGTGACCTGGCCGACTGAGCAGTTGCGGTCAGCGACACGCGCCGGCGCGCCGATGAGGGCGGGCCCCCTGCAGGGGCCCGCCGCGAGCGTGCGAGTGGCAGGGGGTGTTTCTCAGTCCAGGTAGTCGCGCAGGACCTGGGAGCGGCTGGGGTGGCGCAGCTTCGACATCGTCTTCGACTCGATCTGGCGGATCCGCTCACGGGTGACCCCGTAGACCTGCCCGATCTCGTCGAGGGTGCGCGGCTGGCCGTCGGTGAGCCCGAAGCGCAGGCGGACGACGCCGGCCTCGCGCTCGGAGAGCGTCTGCAGCACGCTGGTCAGCTGGTCCTGCATGAGCGTGAAGCTGACCGCGTCGACCGCGACGACCGCCTCGGAGTCCTCGATGAAGTCGCCGAGCTGGCTGTCGCCCTCGTCGCCGATCGTCTGGTCGAGGCTGATGGGCTCCCGGGCGTACTGCTGGATCTCCAGCACCTTGTCCGGGGTGATGTCCATCTCCTTGGC
>DASQTE010000183.1:0-4907 GCA_035642035.1 Blastococcus sp. | reverse complement strand
GGTGGGCCGTCGTCGACGACGGCCGGGTGCTCGCCGGAGTCCGGCTCCTCGATGTCCCGACGGACCCGGTGCGCGCGGTGCTCGATCGCTGCTCGGAGCGGTCGGAGGTGCGACTCCTCGAGGTGCTCGAGCTGCGCGAGCTGCGCCGCCAGGGCCACCCCTTCCCCTCGGCACACGCCGCTCTCGGGCCGGCCGCCGAGATCGAGTCCGGGCTCGGCGGCCGGTTGCTCGCGTCCTGGGCCAGTGGCCGGGTGGTGACGGCTCCAGTGGCTCTGCGGACCCGCACGCGAGGACCGGTCGTCGCCATCAGTGGTGTCGACGGTTCCGGCAAGTCCACTCTCCGGGCCGCCCTGGCGGACAGCCTCGACCGTGCCGGCGTGCGGGCCGACACGGTGTGGGTGCGTCCGGGCATGGGCCTGGGCTGGTTGACCTCGCTCGCGGGCTGGGGGAAGCGTCTCCTCCGGCAGGACGCGGCACCCGGGCTGCATGCCATGGCCGACCCCGACGCCCATCGGCCGGCGTCCCGCAAGGGTGCGCTCGGCTGGCTGTGGGCGCTGCTCGTCACGCTGTCCTTCCTCTCCGGCGTGTGGCGGCAGCACCGGTCCGCGCGGGGCGTGGTCCTGTACGACCGTCACCTGCCCGACGCGCTCGCCACCCTGGACTTCGCGTACGACGGCGTGGATCTGCGGCTCCAGCGACTCCTCGTGCGGACCTTCCTCCCGTCGGCGGACGTCCGGCTCTACCTGGAGGTGCCGGCGGCCGTGTCGGTGGCCCGGAAACCGGACGACGTGCTGGGCGAGTACGCGGTGCGCCGGCAACTCGACAGCTACGCCCGCTGGCTCGAGGTGCTCCCGCCGTCCGTGCGGCTCGATGCGACCCGGCCCACGACCGACCTGGTCGCCGAGGTCCTGGGCACCCTGACCTCCGTCCGGCGGGGGCAGCGCTCCGGTCGCCGGTCGGTCGCGCGGCGCGCAAGCTGAGGCGCGCCATGCAGGCGAGAGGAGACACCACGGGGACCGACCACGGCCGTGTACCGCGGGAAGCGGACCACGCGAAGGAGCCGACGGGACCGGTCGCCGACATCGCCGGCGACACCGACGACGGCGCCGTCGATGAGGCCCCTGCTGCGGGTGCCGCCAAGCGGGGCGCGGGCGAGATGCGCCGGTCCCACGTCCGGGGCTCCACACTGCTGGTGGCCGGCCGCGTCCTGACCATCCTGATCACCACGGCGACGCAGGTCGTGCTGGTCCGCGCGTTGACGAAGGACGACTACGGCGCGTTTGCCTACGCGCTGGCGATCGCCGCGGCCGGGCGGACGCTGCTCTCCCTGGGGCAGGGCAAGCTCCTCAGCCAGTTCATGGCGAAGTACGAGGAACAGGGCGACTACAACCGCATGTTCGGCGCGATGTTCCTCGCCGTGGGGACCATCGTGGTGACCAGCACGATCCTCGTGGGCAGCATGTTCGCCCTCCCGGGCCTCCTCATCGGATCGGCGGTTGAAGGCCCGACGACGGAACAGGTCGTGCTGATCCTCGTCCTCCTGGCCCCGCTCGAGGCGCTCGACCAGGTGTTCGTCTCGCTGTTCGCGGTGTTCAGCAATCCGAGAGCCATCTTCGTCCGCAAGTACCTGCTGACACCCGGCCTCCGGCTGGTGATCGTGCTGGCCCTCGCCTTCACCGGCTCCTCGGTCACCTTCCTGGCAGCCGGCTACCTCGCCGCGGGCGCATTCGGGCTGGCGGTGTACGTCGCGGTGTTCATCCAGGTGATGCGTCGGCGCGACCTGCTGAGGCACCTGCGCCCCCGTCGGATCATCCTGCCCTTCCGGGCCGTCTTCTCCTTCTCCCTGCCGATGATCACGGGTGAGTTCCTGCTGCTCTCCCTCACGGTCGGAGGGGTCTTCGTCCTCGGGTACTACGGATCGGCCGCCGAAGTGGCGGGCTACCGGGCGGTATTCAACCCGTCCCGGCTCAACAACGCCGTCCAGCAGGCCTTCCTGCCGCTGTTCCTCCCCTTGGCAGCTCGGCTGTTCGCCCGGTCGGATGTCGACGGACTGCGCCGGTCCTACTGGCAGACGGCGGCCTTCGTCGCCGTGCTCTCCTTCCCGGTGTTCGCGCTCACCGGTCCCTTGGCGCCGGACCTCACCGTTCTCCTCTTCGGCGAGCGGTACGCCGACTCCGCGTCGATCCTCGCGATCCTCTCGGTGGGGTACTACTTCAGCGTCGTCCTCGGCTTCAACGTCTACGTCCTGCAGGTCTGCGAGCGCATCCGGTTCCTCGTCGGCGTGAACCTCTTCGTGATGGTCCTCAACATCGCCGTCAGCCTCCTGCTGGTGCATCGATTCGGTGGGATAGGCGTCGCCGTCGCCAACCTGACCGCGCTCGTCGTGCAGAACCTCCTGAACCAGTGGGCGCTCCGGCGAACCATCGGCACCGCTCTCATCGACCGTCGCTGCATCCGCTGCTACCTGGTCATCCTGGCGGCCGCGCTCACGTTGTGGGCGATCCAGGCGGTGTTCGAGCCCGGGCTGCTCATCGGGCTGGCCACGGCGGCGGTCGCGTCTCTCGTGGTGCTCAGTGCGAGCCGCAACGCCATCGAGCTGGGTGAGAGCTTCCCCGAGCTGCGCAAGATCCCCGTGGTGCGGTTGCTCGTCCGATGAGGCGACCGCAGCAGGGGAGTGCGGCCGAGAGTCCGGAAGAGGAGTGCCGACCATGACCGACGTCAGGCCGAGGGAGCCGGGGACCGGTGAGGTCATCCCGCAGGTCGACCTGGATCTGCACGGCATCGTCGGCATCCGGGTGCTGGACGCGCAGGAACGGGACGTGCGCACGATCGTCCGGCAGATCGGACCCCTGGTCGCCCCGCTGTCCGGAGAGCCCGACATCGTGGTGCGGTTCGTCGACGAGCTGCCGGAGCCGGGTCGCATGACCTACGCGGGCTGGCTGGACTGCGCGGCCACCGACGAGGACTTCTACCTGCTCCGAGGCAGGGAAGGTGTTGCCGCCCGCACCATCCTCCCCGTGAGCGACGTCGGGAGCCGCTGCGAGATCGTCTCCGAGCGCCGTACGGGTCCGGTGCCCCACCTGCTCGCGGTCATCAACATGACTGCGCTGGCGAAGGGCGTGCTCCCGCTGCACGCTTCAGCCTTCACGTACCAGGGGACCGGCGTACTGGCCACCGGCTGGGCCAAGGGCGGCAAGACCGAGACGCTGCTCGCGTTCGCCTCCCGTGGTGCCACGTACGTCGGGGACGAGTGGGTGTACCTGACCCCCGACGGCATGATGCACGGCGTCCCGGAACCGATCCGCCTGTGGCACTGGCACGTGGCCCAGCTGCCGGCGCTGCGGTCGGAGCTCTCCAGGGCCACCCGCGCCCGACTGGCAGCCCTGCCGTCGGCGGCCGCCTCCGCCGCGGCCCTCGGCAGGAGGCTCCCGGGGCTCCCGGCCTCGGTCCTCCGCCGGGCCGCACCGGTGGTCAGTCGGCAGGCCTACATCCAGGTCCCCCCGGCCCGGTTGTTCGGGGAGGAAGCCATCGCTCTGCACGGGCGACTGGACCGAGTCGTC
The DNA here is from genome assembly GCA_035642035.1 of Blastococcus sp. Lineage (GTDB taxonomy): Bacteria > Actinomycetota > Actinomycetes > Mycobacteriales > Geodermatophilaceae > Blastococcus_B. Next base: position 1,347 of record DASQTE010000183.1, on the reverse strand, counting down.
CTCGTGGCCAGCCACGACGGCGACCAGGTCAGTATCGAGCCACTGGACGGCTCCCGCGTCGCCGCCCACATGCGAGCGTCGCTGGAGGAGGAGCGCAGCCCGTTCCTCCAGATGTACCGCCAGTTCCGGTACCTGTTCCCGGATCGCCGTTCACCGGTCGTGGAGGAGGCCTCCGCGATCGAGCGCCGCCTCCTCGACGAGTACCTGGGTCAGCGGCCCGCGCACCTGCTCCGGCATCCCTATCCGGTTCGCCTGGACGACCTGGTCGAGCCGATCGAGTCGATACTGCCGTCCGCGAGGTGATCGCCAGGGGCGAGAACCCCATGTCCCTGTCGTCATCGGGTTGCCGCCCGGGTACGGCCCGCAGTCGCCGCGCCATCTCGGCGGAGACGCGCCCGGGGCAGGCGAGCGAAGACGTCGGGGACCGACTTGACTCCCGTCCGAGCGATGCCCGGTGGGCACCGGCGCGCAGCCGTGCCCGCCCGCAGGAATTCGGCAGTGAGGAGAGACGGTGGAGTTTCGTCGATGGTCCGGGCCTGCGGGACGTCGGCCCGCGGCAGGGTCGTCCGTGGCCGGCCAGGACACCGCCGGCACCGAGGGGACCTTCCGGCGCCGCGGAGTCGCCGTCGTCCTCTCCTCGGTGCTCTTCCTGGCCGTGTTCGGCATCGGCGTCCTCGTGGTGCAAGCCCTGTCCGGTCCGGCCCTGCCCAGCCTGGGGCTCAGCGGGGAGAGCGCCGACGCCGGTGGTGAGACCCCGGGTCAGCAGGCGGAAGCGCCCTCCACGACCGAGCTCGAGGAGGTCGTCGGTCAGCCGGTCGAGGAGGTGGAGGCTCAGCTCGACGACGCAGGCGTCCCCGTGGTGATGCGGCGGGACGTGCGCACGGATGTGCCGGCCGGGCGGGTGACGGCCGTCAGGGCGGGACGCACCGGAGTCGTGGTCCTGGTCGCGACTCCGCCGTCCCCGGGGCAGAACCGGCCGGCGCCCGGACCGTCCGGCGGCGGACCTGCGGCGCGCCCTGCGGCGCAGGCGCCGACGACCCAGCAGCCCGGGCCGGGCCCGGCGGACGGGGACGGGGGGCCCACGGTGGACGACCCCGGCCCGGTGGTGGTGGCGCCCGCGGAAGAGCAGCCCGTACCGGAGCAGCCGGCACCGGAGCAGCCCGCACCGCCCGTGGACGAGCAGCCGCCGCCCGTGGACCAGGGCGAGGACCCGGAGCCGGAGGACGAGGAGCCGCCCGCGGGCGAGGAGCCGGCACCGGAGCAGCCGCCGGCCGGCGATCCCGCGGCGCCCACTCCCTGACGACCGGCGGTCGCCTCCGCGATCGACCCCGACGACGGGCGGAGCCG
>DASQTE010000182.1:0-2660 GCA_035642035.1 Blastococcus sp. | reverse complement strand
CACCCCCGCACGACCGGCACAGCCCGACCTCCACCACCAACCACGAGGCCATGAAAGATCCGGGCTAGTGGTGCCGTTGTCGGCACGTGCCTGGCTGGTCCGCCCCGAGCTAGACCAGAGAAATGGGTCGTCGAGACTCGCCTGCCGGAGGAGCAGACGCGCAGGTCAAGGGTGGAGCCGCCTGTCGGAATCGAACCGACGACCTATTCATTACGAGTGAATCGCTCTGCCGACTGAGCTAAGGCGGCGCGCAGCGCGCGTGGGTGGCGTGCCGGCCCAGACAGTGTAGCGGCGGCGGCGGACGGCCTGCTCAGGAGGGCAGCCGCCGCGCACCGCCCGATGGTCAGGAGTCGCGGTCGCGGCCCTGCCGCTTGCGCCGCAGCTGCACCACGACGAGCAGGACCAGCACGACGACGACGATGGGCACCCCGACCGCGAGCGGGACGCCGTTGCCGGTGGTGGCGGCAAGAACCTCGGGCGAGCCGGGGAGCTTTCCTGGCACTGTCGTCTCCCAGTGACTGTCGTGGCCGCTAATCATCCCAAGGCGGGCTCAGGAGGGCGGGCGGTGGAGTGGGGCGTCGGCGTGGCAGAGGGGGCAGTCCGCAAGGGTCCAGAGGGCGCCGGGCAGGGCCGCGAGGTGCTCGACCGGGGCGTCGAGGTCCGGCGGGTCGCCGAGCAGCAACAGTGCGCCGACAGCGGTGACGTGGCCGCCGGCCGCGCGGATCGCGGCGGCGGTGCCGGAGACGGCCGCGCCGGCGTTGATGGCGTCGTCCACGATCGCGACTCCGCGGCCAGCGACGACCGGTGCGAAGGCGGCCGGCAGCTCGTACGAGCCGGCCGTGGTCCAGCAGAAGGCGATGTCGAGCTCGGCGGCGATCGCCTGGGCGACGAAAGCCCCACCGGCCAGCGGGCCGCAGACGACCTCCAGCCCGTGGGGGGTCAGCTGGCTGGCCAGCTCCGCGACGTACGGCCGGAGCCGGCGCGGCGAGACGAAGAGCGAGTCGAGGTCGAGCCAGAGGTCACCGTGGTGTCCGGACTCGTAGACGAAGTGCCCGTGCCAGGACGGCACGAGGTCGAGCAGGTCGGACGAGCCGTCGCTCACCCCTCCTCCCAGCGCCGGTCCTCCTCGTCCATCCGCTTGTTCCGCTCGTGCAGCTCGGTCAGACCGCGCTCGGCCTCCTCGCGGGTCTCGTACGGGCCGAGCCGGCTCTCCAGGAAACCGCGCTTCGCCGGGCCGCGCTCGGCCTGGCCGGTGTCCACGTTGAAGTACCAGCGGTCGTCCAGTTCCTTGGCCACGTACCGATCTTTCCCAGCCGGTCAGGCGTTGTACCGCTCGTCGTGCGCCTGCCGCGGGCTGCAGACCGACGCGAACGAGCAGGAGCAGGTCCGGCCGCCGTCGCGCAGCCGCACCTTGACCGTCTCGCTGGGCACGTTGACGTCGACCACCCGGCCCGGGCCCTCGGGGGTGTCCACCTCGGTGCCCCGGGGCGGCACGGTCTCCTGCGCCTTGACGTACAGCGGGTGCTCGTACTTCAGGCAGCACAGCAGTCGCCCGCACGCCCCGGAGATGCGCAGCGGGTTGAGCGGCAGGTCCTGGTCCTTGGCCATCCGGATGGAGACCGGCTCGAAGTCCTTGAGGAACGTCGCGCAGCACAGGTCCCGGCCGCACGACCCGATGCCGCCCTGCACCCGCGCCTCGTCCCGAGGGGACAGCTGCCGGAGCTCGACCCGGCAGGTCAGGGTGGCGCCGAGGTCGCGGACGAGGCTGCGGAAGTCGACCCGGTGCGGCGCGGAGAAGTAGATCGTGGTCCGGTTGGTGGCCGGGACGTGGTCGACACCGACGATCTTCATCGGCAGCTTGTGCTCGCGGACGAGGCGCTTCGCCGCGACCCGGGCGTCGGCCTTGCGGCGGCGGATCAGCGCGTCCCGCTCCAGGTCCTCGGGGCCGGCCAGGCCGGCCAGCACCGGCATCCCGAGCGTGTCCTCGCCGACCCACTGCGGCGCCCACACGCACTCGGCCACCTCGGGCCCGTCGTCGGTGGGCACCAGGACCTTGTCGCCGACGGCCGGCGCGTACGGACCGGGGTCGAAGTAGTAGAGCCGGCCGTACCGCTCGAAGCTCACCGCGCAGACCATCCCCACGCCCTGAGGGTACGGGTCGGGGTCAGGGCAGCCGGAGCGCGACGGTCATGGCCTCCACGGCGATGCGGGGCTTGACGTTGAGCTCCAGGGCCTCGCGGCACTCGAGCACCGCGCCCAGCCGGTGCAGCACACCCTCGGGCGTCAGGGCGTGGGCCAGGCTGCGGACATCAGCGATGGCGTCGGGGTGGGCGGGCCGGACGGCGGCACCGCACTGGACGAGCAGGACGTCCCGGTAGAACGCGGCCAGGTCGACCAGCGCCCGGTCCAGCGCGTCCCGCTGGGCCCGGGTGGCGCGGGAGCGCTGCCGGCGCTCCAGCTCCTTGATCGCGCCGGCGCTGCCGCGGGTGGCGGCCGCGGCGCCCTTGCCGGTCCCGCCGGCGCCGAGAGCCTGCTTGAGCGCCTCGGTCTCCGGGCCGTCCAGCTCCGCGGACAGCGTGGCGGCCTCCTGCTCGGCCGCGGTGACCAGCTGGTCGGCGGCGGCGAAGCAGGCGCCGAGGCCAGTCAGCGACGCCGGCACC
>DASQTE010000181.1:0-2372 GCA_035642035.1 Blastococcus sp. | reverse complement strand
TACTACGACTCGGCCCCGCCGGTGATCCTCGCGGCCGCGGCGGCACGGACCTCCCGCATCCGCCTCGGGAGCGCGGTGGCCGTGCTCAGCGCGGCCGACCCGGTCCGGGTCTTCCAGCAGTTCGCGACGCTCGACCTGATCTCGAAGGGCCGGATCGACCTCGTCGTCGGGCGCGGGTCGTTCACCGAGGCGTTCCCGCTGTTCGGCCTCAGCCTGCGCGACTACGACGAGCTGTTCGAGGAGAAGCTCGACCTGCTGCTGCGCATCCGCGAGTCCGAGCACGTCACCTGGTCCGGCCGGCACCGTCCCGCCCTGACCGGCCAGGGCGTCTACCCGCGGCCGGTGCAGGACCCGCTGCCGATCTGGGTCGGCGTGGGCGGGACGCCGGAGTCGTTCGTCCGCGCGGGCCTGCTCGGGCTGCCGCTGATGGTCGCGATCATCGGCGGGCAGCCCCGGCAGTTCGGTCCGCTGATCGACCTCTACCGCCGGGCCGGGGCGCAGGCCGGCCATCCCCCCGAGCGGCTGCAGGTCGGCCTGCACGTGTTCGGCTTCGTGGCGGAGAGCACCCGGGCGGCCGCCGACACGATCTACCCGGGCTGGCACGAGATGTTCGAGAAGGTCTCGCGGGAGCGTGGCTTCGCGCCGCCGTCGCGGGCGCAGTTCGACGCGACCAGCGGGCCGGACGGCGCCTTCTTCATGGGCGACCCGGAGACGGTGGCGGAGAAGCTCGTCCGCATCGCCGGTCAGCTCGGCGGGGTCGACCGGGTCTCGCTGCAGATGACCAACCCGCGGCTGGCGCACGCCGACCTGCTGCGGGGCATCGAGCTGCTGGGCACCGAGGTCGCGCCGCAGGTGGCGGAGCCCTAACCGGCCAGGAGGGCCCGGATCGCATCGATGGGGTCGGCGTCGCCCGGGGTCTTGTCCGGGCGGTACCGCAGCACCCGGGCGAACCGCAGGGCGACGCCGCCGGGGTACCGCGTGCTGCGCTGCGCGCCGTCGAGCGCGATCTCGACGACCAGTTCGGGCCGCAGGAGCACGCCCCACTCCGGACGCTCGACGGCGAGCTCGGGGAACGTCCGGGTCTGCCACTCCAGCAGCTCGTCGGTCATGCCCTTGAACGTCTTGCCGACCATCACCGGCGGGCCGCCGTCGGGGTCGCGGGCGCCGAGGTGGATGTTCGAGAGCTTCCCGGTCCGGCGGCCGTAGCCCCACTCGGCGCCGATGACGACGAGGTCGAGGGTGTGCACCGGCTTGACCTTCTGCCACGCCTTGCCGCGCCGGCCCGCCGCGTAGGTCGCGTCGAGCGCCTTCACCACGACGCCCTCGTGCCCTTCGCCGAGCGCGCCGTCGAGCACGTCGGCCGCCTGCTCCGGGCTGGGGGAGCGGACGCCGGGCATCCGCAGCGCGGCGTGCGCGTCGTCGGCGAGCAGCCCGGCGAGGGCGTCCAGCCGGACGCGCAGCGGCTCGTCGAGCAGGTCGCGGCCGTCGAGGTGCAGCAGGTCGAAGAAGAACGGGCTGAGCAGGACGCCCTCGTCCGACGCCACGCCGTCCGGGAGCTGGCTGCCGAAGCGGCTCATCGTGTCCTGGAAGGCACGCGGGCGGCCGTCGTCGTCGAGGGCGAGGGTCTCGCCGTCCAGGACGGCCGTGGAGCAGGGCAGCGCGCGCACCCGCTCGACCAGCTCGGGGACGCCGTCGGTCACCTCGCGCAGCGTCCGGGTCCACACCCGCACGTCGTCGCCGTCGCGGTGGACCTGGATGCGGGCGCCGTCGAGCTTGTACTCCACGGTCACGTCGGTGCCGAGGTCGGTCAGGGCGGCGTCGAGCGACGAGCCGGGGCTGGCCAGCATCGGCCGCACCGGACGCCCGACCTCGAGCCGGACCGCGTCCAGCGCCTCGACGCCGCCGGCCAGGGCGGCGGCCGCCGTCTCGTCGAGCCGGCCGGAGAGCATGAAGGCCCGGCGGACGCTCGCCGCGGGCACCCCGGCCGCCGCGGCGACGGCGTCCAGGACCACGCCCTCCAGCGCGCCCTGGCGCAGCTCGCCGCCGATCAGCCGCACGAGGAACTGCTGCTCCTCCGCCGTGGCGGCCGAGAGCAGCGACGTCAGGACGGCGTCGCGCCGGGCCGCCGACCCACTGCCCGAGGTGCCGGCGAGGTCGGCGAGGGCCCGGTCGACGGCGACGACGGTCAGGGACGGCGCGGCGGCGGGGGAGCCGCCCAGCCGGGAGAGCGTGCGCCAGCCGACGCCGAGGCGGCCCTGGCGGACCTCGCCGGACAGCCACGCGGTGACCGGGCGGACCTCCTCGGGGCCCGCCTCGCGCAGCAGCCCGGCGATGGTCGCGGCCTTCGCGGTGCGCGACCTCGTGGCGGCGAC
>DASQTE010000180.1:0-6097 GCA_035642035.1 Blastococcus sp. | reverse complement strand
GCCGCCGCACCCCGGCGGCGTCCCGCACTGCCCGGACTGGGTGATGCGCGAGGCGTACAGCGAGGAGGTGTCGAGCTGCGGGTACTGGCCCGGCGGCTCCGCGGAGGGCAGCTTCTACGCGTACGCCTACCCCGAGCCGCGGGGCTACCGGGAGCACGCCGTCGACCCGGCGGCCACCCGGTTCGACGAGGCCCTCGGCGAATTCGTGCTGCCCTACGCCGACGTCCGCACCGCGGCCGACCCGGACGGCGAGCTGCTCCGGTTCCTGCGCTCGACGCACGACGCCGCTGCCACCACCGGGAACTGGCCCGAGCAGGCGCCGAGCCAGGCGCGGGCTCCCCTTCCCTGAGCGACGGTCAGCACCCTGCCGCGGCGAGGACCTCCGCCGGCGCGAGCCGGGCCGCGCGTGCCCGGTCGACGACGACGGCCGGCAGCGGGTCTGGCCGGTGGAGCGCGGACCTCCTGGTGTGCCGGCGCATCGCCCGGGCGGACAGCGCGCGGCCCCGGGCGGCCTGGCCGGCCGCCGCCTCCGCGGGCGACGCGTCGACGACGAGCAGGCGGACGCGGCGCCCCGACCGGGCGGCGGCGCGCAGCACGACCGCCCGCCAGCCGGCGCGGGTCCAGGGGTCGGTCAGGACGACGATCCGCGCGGAGGACGCGATCCCCCGCAGGACGCGCCACCGGTGCCGGACGTGCACCCACGGGCGCAGCAGCCGGTACGGGACGCGGACGCCGGCCCGGCGGAACCGCTCGGCGACGTCCTCGGAGTCGTAGCCCTCCACGTCCGGGATCCCCGCGGCCAGCAGCCGGCGCAGCAGCGTCGTCTTGCCGCTCCCGGGCAGGCCGCCGATCACCACCAGGACCCGGTCCCCCGCATCGTCGCGCCCGGGCGCCGTCAGCACCGCTCCCTGGTTCACCCGCCACCTCCTCGTCCGGTGGGACGAGGATCGGCCCGGCTCCTCCGGGGAGCCCGTGACCCGGCTGGGAAGTGCCTGTGAAGCCGCGGTCTCAGCCCAGCCGCAGGACGCGCATCGCCTGCGCGGCCATCCCCCGCTCGCCGAGCGCGTTCGGGTGGACGACGACGGGGTTGGTCCCCTGGAGCACCGGCTCGATCCACCGGACGCCCAGCGGCTGGCAGGCGTCGTGGCCCTCGGAGACGCGGTTCATGTCGACGTAGGTCACGCCGGTGGCCGCGGCCGCCCGGCGCACGGCGTCGTTGAGGGTGGTCTGCAGGCTGCGCAGGTAGGGCACGTCGCCCACGGCGACCGGCATCCGGTCGAAGCAGCCCCCGCTGCTCGGCAGGATCCACGGGTAGCCGAGGATGGCGACCTTCGCCCGCGGCGCCTCGGCCCGGACGGCGCGCAGCGTGTCGACCAGCGCCGGGTAGGTGGTGTTCCGGATGGTGTCCTCGAAGGACGACCCGTACCGGTCCTTGCACGGGCTGCCCGTGCCCAGGGTCGACGCACCGGCGGCGCCGCACTGGACGATCGAATCGAGGAAGACGCCGCTGTCGTTGCCGCCGATGGTCATGGTGACCAGCTGGGTGTCGGGCGCCAGCGCGTCGAGCTGCGGGGCGACCCCCGGGTACTGCTCGGCGACGTAGTCGCCGGTGTCCGCGCCACCGCAGGTCACGTCGGTGAGGTGGGCCCCGGTCGCCGCGGCGATGACGTGCGGGTAGTTGCCGAGCGAGCGCAGGCACTGCGGGGGCGCCGTCGGGTCCGGCGGCAGGACGCCGGAGGCCGCGCTGTAGGAGTCACCGAGCGCGACGTACCGGATCGGCGAGTGCGCCCCGGCGGTGGACGGCGCGCCCAGCAGCAGGACGGCGAGGGCGGCGAGGACGCAGGCAGCGGGACGGCGCACGGGCTTCTCCATCGGAGCCGAGGACTGGTGGACAGCACAACGGAACGGGTCCCGATGGGTTACGGCCGGCCCAGCACCGGCGTCAGCGCTCGGTCACCTCGTAGGTGTGCCCGGCGGCGCGCAGCCGCTCGACGAGGACGTCGCCCATCGCCGTCGCCGGGGTGAGCGAGCCGGCGCGCTCGGGCAGCCGGTCGCCGTCCAGGGCCAGCGCCAGGGCGCTCTCCCCCAGCATCACCGCGGTCGCGGCGTAGCCCGGGTCGCCCTTGCCGGAGGCGACCGCCCGGTACCGGCGGCCGGACTCGGTCGTCGCGTCGACGGTCATGCGGAAGAAGCCGTTACGCTGCACCGACTCGCTCGGTCCGGTGCCCGGCGCCGGGAGCACCCGGTCCAGCAGTGCCCGGGTGGGCGGGAAGGCCAGCGCGGCGAGCGTCCCCGCCAGCCCCGCGGTGAAGCCGGCGGCCGTGACGGCGCCCAGCGGACCGCGGCCGACGCTCATCACCTCGCCGTAGCTGAACTCCCGGCCGTACGCCCAGTCCTGCAGCGCGTTGCTCCGCCGCACGATGCGGGTGTTGTACGGCGCCATCACGAACGGGGCGGTCCACCGCCCGTCGGGCGTCCGGGTCGGCGGGACGGCGTCCCGGGGCTGCCGCGTGTCCGGCTCGGCGGCCCGGTCGGGGCTGAGCGCGTACGGGTCGAGGGCGACACGGCGCAGCGCCGGGTCCTGCACCATCTCCTCGAGCTGGGTGACCATCGAGGCGACGGTGCCGCCGCTGAACCCCCCGCGGAGGGTGGCGACCAGCCGGACGTCGCGGAGGCCGCCCGCCCCGTCGGCCCGCGCCCGCTCGGCCAGCAGCAGCGCGCTGAGGTCCGAGGGGATCGAGTCGTAGCCGCACGCGTGCACGATGCGGGCGCCGGTCCCCTTGGCGACGTCGTCCACCCGCTGCGCGGCGTCGCGGACGAACAGCACCTCCCCGGTGAGGTCGGCGTAGTGCGTGCCGGCGGCGGCGCAGGCCTCCACGACCGGCAGGCCGTACCGGGCGTACGGGCCGACGGTCGTCGCGAGCACGCGGGTCTGCCCCGCCAGCGCGGCGAGTGACTCCGGGTCCCCCGAGTCGGCCTCGACGACGGGCCAGTCGCGGGCGGCGGGCGGCAGCCCCGCCCGGACCTCGAGCAGGCGCTCGCGCGAGCGCCCGGCCAGGGCGATCCGGGTGCCGGCGGGCGCGTGCTCGGCGAGGTACCCGGCGAGCAGCCTCCCCACGAAGCCGGTCGCGCCGAAGATCGCCAGGTCGGAGGTCCGTTCGCTCGGTGCCATGCCGCCATCTTCGCCTGCGTGCTCCGGCCGGTCCGCGTCAGTGTCCGCGGAAGGCCTCCTCCAGCCACCACGACGGCTCGTCGCGGGTCACCTTCGCGTCGATCAGCAGCGGGGACGTGCGCGGCCCGGCGAGCCAGCGGGCCGCTCCGTCGAGGTCGGCCGGCTCGCGGACGGTCACCGCCTCGAACCCGTGGCCACGGGCGATCGCGGCGAAGTCGGTCTCCGGGAACGTCACGGTGTCCAGCGGGTGCCCGCCCGGGCCGAAGTGGTGCACCTCGGCCCCGTAGGCCGCGTCGTCGTAGACGACGACCACCATGGGCAGCCCCAGCCGGACGACGGTCTCGAGCTCCGATGCGCCCATGAGCGCGCCGCCGTCGCCCAGGGCGGCGACGGGCAACCGGTCGGGTCGGGCGAGCGCGGCGCCGATCGCGGTCGCCAGCCCCAGCCCGACCGACTGGAAGGCCTGGGTGAAGCAGAAGCCGTGCTCGTCGGGGACGTCGAGGAACATGCTCGGGTAGCCCATGAAGTTGCCGGAGTCGACGGCGACCAGCCGTTCGGCGGGCAGCAGGTCGTCCAGGGCGATCGTCAGGGTCCGCGGGTCGACCAGCCCCTCGCTGCCCCGGTCGGGGAAGGGCTCGTCCCGCCACCGCCCGCGCTCGGCGAGGACCCGCCGCACCTCCGGCGTCCGGTACCCGGTGGACCCTCCCCCGAGAGCCACGGCGGCCGCCCCGGCCACCGCCCGGACGTCGCCGACCACCCCGAACGCGATGTCGCGCTGCGCCCCCAGCGCACCGGGCTCGAGGTCCACCTGCACGACGACGGCACCGTCGGCGATGAGCCGGCCGTGCCGCATCGTCCACATGTTGAGCGCACAGCCCCACCCGACGACCAGGTCGGCGCCGCCGATGAGCCCGGCGGCCGCCGGGGTGGCGAACCCGCCGGACACGTCGAGGTCCCACGCGCTCCCCCGGAACAGCCCTTTCGCGACGGCCGAGGTCGCCAGCAGGGCGCCGCAGCGCTCGGCCAGCTCCTCGAGCGCCGCCCGGCACCCCGGGCCCCGGGACCCGCGGCCGGCGACGAACACGGGACGCCGTGCCGAGCGCAGCGCGTCCACCAGCCGCTGGACCTCGGACCCGTCGGGGGCGGCCGCCGGCGGGGCGGCCGGCATCGGCGGTCCCCCGGCCGGGGCCTCGAGGCCCTGCACGTCCAGGGGCAGGTTCAGGACGACGACCCGCCGCTCGTCCCGCGCGGTCGCGACGGCCGCGGCGGCCTGCTCCACCGCGTCGTCGGCGGACGTGACCCGCACCGGCACCGCCCCGACCGCCGTGGCGAGCGCCGCCTGGTCGACGAAGAAGTTCGACCGCGGGGAGGTCGCCTCCGCCGTCACGACCACCAGCGGCGTGCGGCTCTTCGCCGCCTCGGTGATGCCGGTCAGCGCGTTGGTGAGACCACACCCCTGGTGCAGGCTCAGGGCCGTGACGCCACCGCTCATGCGGGCGTGGGCGTCGGCCATCGTCGCCGCCCCGCCCTCGTGGCGCGCCGCGACGTAGCGGGCCCCGGCGGCCACCATCGCGTTGGTCGTCACGAAGTTGCCCGAGCCCACGACCCCGAACACGGCGCCGATCCCGCACCGGACGAGCGTGTCCCCGACCGCGTGCGCGACGGTGCCGGACCCTGGGCTCATCCCCGGTCGACCAGGGCCAGCACCCGCGACGGCGAACCGGAGCCGGACACGATCGGCAGGGGTGCCGCCACGAGCACGGCCCCCGTGGGCGGCAGCCGGTCCAGGTTCTGCAGCTGGGTCAGCCCGTACTTGCCGCTGCCCATGAGCGCCGCGTGGCACGGGAAGGGCGGTTCGAAGGAGTGCGCGGCCCCGGCGTCGGTGCCCACCGTCTCCACGCCCAGACCGATCACCGGCGCCTCCTCGGCCAGCCAGCGGGCGCAGGCCGGGGAGATCCCGGGCGTGTGCGGGCCGGCGTCGTCGGCGTTGAGGAAGTCCCGCTGGGAGGCCGACCGGGCGTCCCACCCGGTCCGGTACAGCAGCCAGCCGCCCTCGGGCAGCGGGCTGTGCGCCGCCTGCCACTGCTCGACGTGCTCGACCTCGAGCAGGAAGTCCGGGTTCTCGGCGGCCTGCGCGGAGAAGTCGAGGACGACGGCTGGTGCGAGGAGCCGCTGCGCCGGCACCGATGCGACGTCGTCCCCGTCCTGCCCGGTGACCCAGTGGTTGGGCGCGTCGAAGTGCGTGCCGGTGTGCTCGCCGGTGCGGAAGTTGTTCCAGTACCAGGCCGGCCCCCGGTCGTCGTAGCGGCTGAGCTCCTCGAGCTCGAACGTCGCCGTCTGGGCGAACTGCGGCGGCAGCTGGATGACCGGCGTCTCCGCCGACAGCGGCGCGGTGAGGTCGACGACCTCGATCCGTCCGGTGAGCAGTGCCTCGGCGAAGCGTGCGAGGGTCGACATTCGCTGTCCCTTCGGGCGGGCGGAACCGGCCGTCAGCCAAGCACACGACCGAGGTCTGCCGGGGTGGTCCCGGCGATCGGCTGCCACGATGTGCCGGTGCTGCTCAGCGACGTCGTGACCGCCTCCGCGGCGGTGGGCGCCACGCGGTCCCGGACCGCGAAGGCCGGGACCATCGCCGGGCTCCTCCGCGCGGCCGCCGCCGCGGAGGTCCGCCCGGTCACGGCCTGGCTGTCCGGCGAGGTCCGGCAGGGCCGGTTGGGCGTGGGCTGGCGCACGCTGTCCCGGCTGGGCGGCTCCCCCGCGGCCGCGCCGTCCCTGACCGTCGTCGCCGTCGACCGGGGCCTCGCCGAGCTCGCCGGCACGTCGGGCGCCGGGTCGGCCGCCCGGCGCGACGCCGTCCTGACCTCCCTCCTCGCGGCCGCCACCGCGGAGGAGCAGCAGTTCCTCGTGCGCCTGATCGGCGGCGAG
>DASQTE010000179.1:0-6846 GCA_035642035.1 Blastococcus sp. | reverse complement strand
GACCCCCGGCTGCACGCCGGTCATCGGCAACGGCGTCGTGGTCGACCCCGAGGTGCTGATCGGGGAGCTCGCCGGGCTGGAGGAGCGCGGGGTGGACACCTCGCGGCTGGTCATCTCCTCCGACGCGCACCTGATCATGCCGCACCACCGGGCCCTGGACAAAGTCACCGAGCGGTTCCTGGGCAAGCGCCGGATCGGGACGACGGGGCGCGGCATCGGCCCCGCCTACGGCGACAAGGTCGCCCGGGTCGGGATCCGCGTGCAGGACCTGCTGGACCTGTCGATCCTGCGGCAGAAGCTCGAGGGCACGCTGCAGGAGAAGAACCAGATCCTGGTCAAGGTCTACAACCGCAAGGCGATCGACGTCGAGGAGGTCGTCGAGGAGTACGCGCAGTACGCCGACCAGTTGAGGCACCGGATCGCCGACACCCGCCTGCTGCTCGGCAACGCGCTCGACGCCGGTGAGTGGGTGCTGCTCGAGGGCTCCCAGGGCACCCTCCTGGACGTCGACCACGGCACGTATCCGTTCGTCACGTCGTCCAACCCCACAGCCGGCGGGGCGGCCGCGGGCTCGGGCATCGGGCCCACCCGCATCGAGCGGGTGGTCGGCATCCTGAAGGCGTACACGACGCGCGTCGGCTCGGGCCCGTTCCCGACCGAGCTGTTCGACGCCAACGGCGAGTACCTGCGCAAGCAGGGCGGCGAGGTCGGCGTCACCACCGGCCGCGACCGGCGCTGCGGCTGGTTCGACGCCGTTGTCGCCCGGTACGCCAGCCGGGTCAACGGCATCACCGACTACTTCCTCACCAAGCTCGACGTCCTGTCGGGCCTGGAGACGGTGCCGATCTGCGTGGCCTACGACGTCGACGGCGTCCGGCACGACGAGATGCCGATGACCCAGACCGAGTTCCACCACGCGAAGCCGGTCTACGAGGAGATGCCGGGCTGGTTCGAGGACATCCGCCACTGCCGGACCTTCGACGAGCTGCCGGCGAACGCGCAGGCCTACGTCCGGCGGCTCGAGGAGCTCGCCGGCGCTCGGATCAGCGTGATCGGCGTCGGCCCCGGTCGCGACGAGAACGTCGTCATCAGAGACCTGATCGCGTAGGGACCCTCCTGCCCTCCACCGCTCGCAGGCTCGCCGCGGGACCCGGCAGAAGGGGCGTCAGACCAGGGCGGCCTGGAACTCGGCGACGGCCTGGACGGCGTGGTCGGGGGAGTCGGTGATCAGGCCGTCGACGCCGAGGGCGAGCAGGTGGCGGGCCACGCCGACGGCGTCGCCCGTCGCCTCGGGGATGTCGCCGATGCGCAGGTGCCGCGGCAGGAAGGCGTTCTCCGCCCGGAGTGTCCAGCAGAAGACGGACAGCGCGGCGCGGTGCGCCTCGTCGACCAGCGGTGAGCGCCCGCTGACCGGGTGGCTCTCCAGCCCGCCGAGGACGCGCTCCACGCTCGGGGCGATGCCCTGGGCGTAGGTGGAGATCTCCCGCAGCCCGACCGGGGTCGTCATGCGGTCGCCCGACGCGGAGTCGCCGATCAGCTGGACCATCTGCGGCCCATGCTCGCCGAGGCGGGCGCGCAGGTCCCGCAGGACGCCGGCGTCGAAGGACTGCAGCAGCACCGGCCCCTGCTCGTCCGTCACGCCGAGCCGGCTCAGCTCCTCGGCCACCAGCTCGGCCATCGGCAGACCCTGCTCGGCGGACCAGCCGGGGTGCTTGAGCTCGGCCAGCACCCGGATCCGCCGCTGTGCCGTGGACCGGGTGCGGGCCAGGTCGACGACCTCGGCCAGCGTCAGGATGCCGAAGCGGCCGTCGTAGGCGGCGTTCATCGGGCGGTACTCCGGCATTCGCTCGACGGCGCGCAGGGTGCGCAGCTCCGCGAGCGTGAAGTCCTCGGCGAACCAGCCGGTGCTGGGCGTGCCGTCGATCTCCTTGGTGGTGCGGCGGTGGGCGAACTCGGGGCGGCTGCTCACGTCGGTGGACCAGGAGAGCTCGCTCTCGTGGCGGACCACGAGGAAACCGTCGCGGCTGACCACGACGTCCGGCTCGATCAGCTCGGCGCCGAGGTCGATCGCCAGCTCGAAGCTGGCGGTCGTGTGCTCGGGGCGGTAGGCGGGGGCACCGCGGTGCCCGATGACGACAGGACGGGGAAGGCGGGTCGCTGGGCGCATCGCCAGCGACTCGGTCGCGCGCATGTCCGTCACGGAACCGTCATCGGATGGCCGCCCGGTGAACCGGAGTGGGCGGGTTGCCGGAAATTGGAAGGACACCCCGGTGACCAGCGGAGCACCATGCGCCCCGTGACAGATCTCTCCTCGCTCGGCTGGGACAGCAGTGCCGAACCGCCGTCCGGCGTCGTCCTCGCCCGGGTGGCCCGCGTCGACCGCGGCCGGCTCACCGTGCTGACCGCCGAGGGTGAACGCCGGGTCGTGCCGTCCAAGGCCGTGCACGACTCCGAGCTGGGCGGCCCGGCGGTGGGTGACTGGGTCGTGCTGCGGGGGGAGCTCGCGACCGAGATCCTGCCGAGGCGGAGCGCCTTCGTCCGCACGGTCGCCGGCCGGACCTCGGCGGCCCAGGTGGTCGCCGCCAACGTCGACGTCGTGCTGGTCGTCGACGCGCTGACGGGAGATGCCCGGCTGCGCCGGGTGGAGCGCTACCTCGCCGTCGCGTGGAGCAGCGGCGCCACCCCGGTCGTGGTGCTCACCAAGGCCGACCTCTGCGACGACGTCGAGGCGGCCGTGGAGGCGGTCCACGAGGACGCGCTCGGCGTCGACGTGCTGCCGGTCAGCTCGGTCACCGGCGAGGGTCTGGCGGCGGTCTCGGCCCTGCTCGGTCCCGGGCGGACGGCGGCCATGGTCGGGCCCTCGGGGGTCGGCAAGTCCAGCCTGGCCAACGCACTGGCCGGCCGCACCGTCGCGGGGACGCACGAGATCCGGGATGACGGGCGCGGGCGGCACACCACCACGGCCCGCGAGCTGCACGTGCTGCCCGGCGGCGGGCTGCTCGTCGACACCCCCGGCATGCGGGAGCTGGCGCTCTACGACGACGCCGACGGGGTCGAGACCGCGTACGCCGACGTCACCGATCTGGCCGCCTCCTGCCGGTTCCGCGACTGCGGCCACCGTGGCGAGCCCGGGTGCGCGGTCGCCGCGGCGATCGACGACGGCCGGCTCGACCCGGCGCGGTTCACCGGCTGGCGCAAGCTGCAGGTGGAGGCGCACCGCCAGCTGCTGCGGGTCGACGCCCGCGCCAGGGCCGAGGAGAGGGCTCGGCTGCGCTCCCGCTTCCGCGCCTACCGCGAGCAGCCCAACCGGCCGCGCGCCGGCCGCTGACCGCAGCTGGGTAGCGTCGCGAGCCGTGCGCGTACTGGTGATCGGCTCCGGCGCCCGGGAGCACGCCCTGTGCGTCGCTCTGTCCTCCGACCCCGCGGTGACCGCGCTGGCCTGCGCGCCCGGCAACGCCGGCACGCGAGCCATCGCCGAGCCGCTCGCGGTCGATGCCGCCGACCCGGTCGCCGTCGCCTCCGTGGCGACCGGGTGGCGGGCGGACCTCGTCGTCGTCGGGCCCGAGGTGCCGCTGGTCCACGGAGCCGCCGACGCCGTCCGCGACGCCGGCATCCCCTGCTTCGGACCGTCCCAGGAGGCCGCCCAGCTCGAGGGCAGCAAGTCCTTCGCCAAGCACGTCATGGACGCCGCCGGCGTCCCCACCGCCCGGGCCTGGCCGGTCGGCGGGCCGGCCGAGCTGGAGACGGTGCTCGACGAGGTCGGTGCGCCGTACGTCGTGAAGGACGACGGGCTGGCGGCCGGCAAGGGCGTCCTGGTCACCGACGACCGCGCGGCCGCCTTCGCGCACGGCCACCGGGTGCTCGACGGCGGGGGAGCGGTGCTCGTCGAGGAGTACCTCGACGGTCCCGAGGTGTCGCTGTTCGCGATCACCGACGGGACGACGGTGCTGCCCCTGGTGCCCGCGCAGGACCACAAGCGCCGCGACGACGGCGACGGCGGCCCCAACACCGGCGGCATGGGCGCCTACGCCCCGCTGCCCTGGGCGCCGCCCGGCCTGGTCGACGAGGTGCTCGCGACCGTGCTGCAGCCGACGGTCGACGAGATGGCCCGCCGCGGCGAGACGTTCAGCGGCCTGCTCTACGCGGGGCTGGCGCTCACCTCCCGCGGCGTTCGGGTGGTCGAGTTCAACGCCCGGTTCGGCGACCCCGAGACCGAGGTCGTGCTGCCGCTGCTGGAGACGCCGCTGGCCGGCCTGCTGCACGCCGCGGCCACCGGCACGCTCGCCGACCACCCGCCGCTGCGGTGGCGCGACGGCGCCGCCGTGACCGTCGTCGTGGCCGCCCCCGGGTACCCGGAGTCGCCGCGCACCGGTTCGCCGGTCACCGGCGCCGACGGCGAGGGCGTGCTGCACGCCGGGACCGCAGTCGGACCGGACGGAACGGTCCTCTCCGCCGGGGGGCGGGTGCTGTCGGTCGTCGGGCTCGGCCCCGACCTCGCCGCCGCCCGGCAGGCCGCCTACGAGCGGGTGGCCGCCGTCCGGCTGGCCGACGCCCACTGGCGGACCGACATCGCGCTGGCCGCCGTCGAGGGCAGGATCAAGGTCGGCTGAAGGCCCGGCCTCGTCCCGGGGCCCGCCCTGAGCCTGCGAAGGGTGGGGAGGACGAGGTCCTTCACTTCGCGCTGACCGCCGGCCGGGCCCGCTCGGGTCTCGGCTCGGGCGGCCGCGGCCCCTCGTGCCGGCGGCTCAGGTAGGTGCCGGCCACGTTCACGCAGGCCACCGTCGGGACGGCGATCAGCGCGCCGAAGATGCCGCCGATCAGCAGCCCGGCCGCGATCGCCAGCACGACGGCCAGCGGGTGCACGTGCACGGCCCGGCCCAGCAGCAGGGGCTGCAGCACGTGGCCCTCGAGCTGCATGACGGCGACCACCACGCCGAGCGCGATCAGCGCCTTGATCGGTCCGACGGAGACCAGCGCCACCAGCACCGCCACCGAGCCGGCGAGGAACGAGCCGATGATCGGGATGAACGCGCCGAGGAACACCAGGGCCGCGAGCGGGATGACCAGCGGGACCCCCAGGACCGCCAGGCCGATGCCGATGCCGACCGCGTCGACGAGGGCCACCGCGACCGTGGCGCGCACGTAGGAGATCAGCGTCCGCCAGGAGCGGCGCGCCGCCTCGTCCAGGTAGGCCCGCGAGTCGCGGGGGAAGAGGCCGACCAGCCACAGCCAGATCGACCGGCCGTCCTTGAGGAAGAAGAACAGCGTGAACAGCGCCAGGACGAGGCCGGTGAAGACCTCGCCCACCGTCGCGGCCGTCGTGAGGGCGCCGGTGGCGAGCTGCTCCTGGTTCCCCACGAGGAAGTCCTGGGCCTGCGTGACCGCGTCCTCGAGCTGGTTGCGCGTGATCGGGAACGTCCGGACGACGAAGCTCTGCACCTCGCCGAGGCCCTGGCTGACCTGCGAGGCCAGATCGCCGAAACCGGCGGTGAACCGCTCCACGACCAGCGTGATGATCCCGGCGACGACCGCGAGGCCGACCAGCAGCATGGTGGTGGCGGCCAGCCCGTCGGGCCAGCCGCGGCGGACGAGGGCGGCCGCCCCCGGCTGCAGCAGCGCGGCCAGCAGCAGCGCCACGATGACCGGCACGACCACCACCGCCACGTACGCCGCGGCGTAGAGCAGCACGTAGAAGCCGGCGATCACCACGATCAGCCGCCACGACCACGCCGCCGCCGTCCGCAGGCCGAAGGGCACGTCGTCCTCGGCCGGGTCCCGGCGCGGTGCCCGTCGGGGCCGCGGCGGCCGGGGGCGGCCGCCCTCCGGCGAGGTCGTCTCGGGGGGCCCGCTGACGCCGCCGGCGCCGTCGAGATCGGGTGCGCCCGCCTGCGGGCTGCCCAGGGGCGGCCGGCTCGAGCCCTCGCCGTCGTGCTCCTGGGGGTCGTGCACGAAGTCGATCGGCTCCGGATCGCTGCCGTCGCCGTGGTGGTGGTGCCAGCCGTGCGGGTCGTGCTCGCGGGCGGCCCGGATCCGCTCGCGGGCACGGGCGGTGAGGTCGCGGGCGCGACGCCGCATCGCTCACCTCCAGGTAGGGGCCCTCATGATCACGCTAGCCCTGCGGGAGGATGGTTCCGTGGCGCGACGAGCTGAGCAGTGGCAGGCGGTACCCGCATGATCGAGCGCTACACGCTCCCCGAGATGGGCCGGGTCTGGAGCGACCAGCACAAGTACGAGCTCTGGCGTCGGGTGGAGACGCTCGTGCTCGAGGCACACGCCGCGGCCGGGCGGGTCCCGGCCGACGTCGTGGAGCCGGTGCGCAACGCGCCGCCGCCCACCGCGGCCCGCGTCGCGGAGATCGAGGAGACGACGCAGCACGACGTCATCGCCTTCCTCACCGCGTGGGCGGACAACACGTCGCCGCGGTCGGCCGCGGCCTACGTGCACCACGGGATGACGTCGTCGGACCTGCTCGACACCGCGCTGGCCGTGCAGCTCACCGACGCGACCGACGTGCTGCTGGCGAAGGCCGACCGGCTGGTGGCCGCGCTCCGTGACCACGGTCTGAAGCACCGCGACACGATCAAGGTGGGCCGCACGCACGGGGTGCACGCCGAGCCCGACGTCTGGGGACACCGGGTCGCCGACCTCGCCTTCGCCGCCGCGCGCTCCCGGGACCGGCTGCGGGAGGCGCGGTCGCGCGTCGGCGTGGTCGCCATCTCCGGCGCCGTCGGCACGTACTCGCTGATCGACCCGTCGGTGGAGGTCTTCGTCGCCGACGCGCTGGGGCTGCGGCCGGCCGAGGCGTCCACCCAGGTGGTGCTGCGCGACTCGATCAGCGAGTGGGTC